>JAOPWA010000064.1 GCA_025965915.1 Dactylosporangium sp.
GACGCCAGGCGGTGCCCTTGACGGCTCTCTCCGTCAGTTCCAGCTGCAGGCTGCCCGGATCGAGCCCGTTCTGCTCGAGGATGGCGCTGACCTCGGCGACGATGTCCGGATCCTGGACCTGCCGCACGGCCAGGTTGACGCTGGTGACCAGGTCGACCTGCGGGTACTGCCGACGCCAGGCCGCTGCCTGCCGGCACGCCTCGCCCAGCACCCACCGCCCGAGCGGGACGATCAGCCCGGTCTCCTCGCTCATCTCGATGAACCGGTCCGGACCCAGCAGCCCCAGCTTCGGGTGGCGCCAGCGCACCAGCGCCTCGACGCCCATCACCGTCTCGTCGTGAAGGCGCACCAGGGGCTGGTACTCGACCAGGAACTCGCCGCGTTCGAGTGCGGCGGGCAGGCCGGCGGACAGCTCGAACTTGGTCACCTCATGGGCGTGCCGGTCGGCGTCGAAGAGCGCCCAGCGGTTCTTGCCGTCCCGCTTCGCCCAGTGCAGCGTCGTGTCGGCCGCTTTCATCAGCTCGGTGGCGCTGGTGGTGTGGGCGGCCCGCTCCACCACCCCGACGCTGGCGGACACGGTGATCTCGTGCCCGCCGAGCTGGACCGGCGCGCGAACGGCCGCGAGTGCGGCCTCGGCGATTTCGACGAGCTGGTCGGGGCCGGCGGAGTGCTCGACGAGCACCACGAACTCGTCGCCGCCCGTCCGCGCGACGAGCTTCCCCGGCCCGGACACCGCGGAGTACAGCTTGCGGGCAACGGCGAGTAGCAGGTAGTCGCCCATGTCGTGACCGAGCGTGTCATTGATCATCTTGAAGCCGTCGACATCGAGGTAGCAGACACCGATACGGGCATCCTCGCCGGCGTCGTCGAGGATCTGGCCGAGGCGTTCGAAGAAGAGCGTCCGGTTGGGCAGTTGGGTGAGCGGGTCGTGCAGGGCCTGGTGGCGCAGCCGGGTCTGTAGGTGGTGCCGCTCGGTGATGTCCTCGACCATCGTGACGACGTACTGCGGCTGCCCGTCCTGGTCGCGGATGAGGGAGACAGCGAGATCGGTCCAGACCGCCTGGCCGTTCTTGCGGTAGTAGGGCTTCTCCAGCCTCAGGTGCTCTCGCTCGCCGCGTGTCAGGTCGCCGTAGGCGTCCCAGACGCCGGGGGCGTCGTCGGGGTGGATGAACTCGTCCACGGTGAGTTGGCGGAACTCCTCCGGGGTGTATCCGAGCATGTCGCAGGTCGTCTGGTTGACATCGACGACCTTGCCTTCGATGTCGGCGATCACGATCCCGATCACCGCCCCGGCGAAGACCGCCTGGAAGCGGGCCTCGCTCGCCCAACGCGCCGCCTCCGCCTCGGAGCGTGCCAGCATCGCGGCGGCGCGGATCTCCTCCTGCTCGACGAGAGTGCGCTCGCGCAGCGCCTGCGCGTATCCGGCGGCGAGGGCGCTCTGCAGGGCGGGACCGCGGTCGCGTTCGCCGACGTCGCCGAGTTGCCGGGTGAGCACGCACAGAGTCTGGTCAAGCGATGCCGGTTGGGTGAAATGCGCTTTGACGAGCGCTGCTCCCACCTCGTATCCGACCACGGAATCGAAGGTTTCCGCGGTGGCGGCCGAGAGCAACCGGCTTGCCAGCTCAGTCAGGTATGACTGCAGTTCCCGCCGGCTCATGGAGATGTAGCTCGTCCCGGCTATGGCACGCGCCCATGCTCGCCCGATCCGCTCCGGCGTGGGAGTGGACCGGGTCCGGGCGTCCGGCTCTGATTTGGAGACGCGCATCCTGGCGACCTAGCCCTTGGGCCCCGCGAAGCCGGGTTTGCGCCTGTCGCCCGGGTGTCTGGTCACATGAGGCATGGCGTCGAATTCCTGCAGGGCGAACTCCCGGTCCGCGATGACGTGGCGCGAGCCACCCGAAGTGCGGACGTAGACGTGAGCGGCCCTGGCCGGTCCACTTCGACGTGTTCCGGAGCCCGGTTCAGCCGCCTCACGAAAACTCCCTCCCCGTTTCCGTACAAGCAAGCGTTGCGAGCATACGGGTTGGTTCAGCGGGAGGGAACCGGTACGTCGCTTCCTTGATTGAAGGGTTTCCCTTTGTCGAAGGAGCGCAACAGAGGGTGTTGGATCAGTCCCGCCGGGCCACCACCGCCAGGCCCGGGATCTCCGTGGAGCCGGCCTCGTCGGGTGACTCGGGGCGCCACTGCGGCAGTCGCACCACCCCGGGTTCGACCAGGCTGAAGTCGCCGAGCAGGCGGGTCACGTCCTGCGCGGTGCGGGGGATGACCGTTGTGGACGAACGTTGGTACAGGTTCAGCGCCTCGTCCTTGGCGTCGTCCATCCCCTCGGCGCTCATGTGCGAGACCACGATGTGGCTGCCGGGCGCGACAGCGCTGCCGTACGCGGCCACGATGTCGGCCGGGCGCTCATCGTCGGGTACGAAGTGAAGCACGGCGACCAGGAGGAGACCCACCGGCTGGTCGACGTCGATGTGGGCGCGCAGCTGCGGATCGGCGAGCACCTCTGCCGGCTGGCGCAGGTCGGCCCGGATCACCGTCGCGTGTGGATTGTCGGCGAGAATCGCGCGGCTGTGCGCGTACGCGACGGGGTCCATGTCGACGTAGACCACTTCGGCCCCCGGGTCGAGGCTCTGTGCCACCTCGTGCACGTTGCCGACGGTCGGAATCCCCGAGCCGAGGTCGACGAATTGGCGGATGCCGAGGCCGCAGAGGTAGCGCACGGCACGCCGCAGGAACGCCCGGTTCTCCTGCGCGACCGTCGGGACGTCGGGCATCGCCCGCAGCACCTCGTCGGCGAACTCCCGGTCAACCGCGAAATTGTGCGAACCGCCGAGAAAGTAGTCGTATACGCGGGCCACGCTGGGCCGCTCAACGTTGACGTCTTCCGGAGCCCAGGTCGGCCGCTCCACGTCGGTCCCCTTTCGTCACCCAGCGCACCGTCGCCTCGACGCGCTGTGGCGAGCATAGTGGGCCGAGCCGCATCGGTCGCCTGTCAAAACCGGGGTGGCCGCCGGCCAGCGACCACCCCGGTCTCCACCTTGGAGGCTGAGCGCGACGCCGCGGTCAGCCCAGCTTGGTGATGCGGTTCTGCGGTCCGGGTGCGATCGGTCCGGTCCCGAGGTACGCCACCAGGGCGTCCACATCGAACCCGGGTGCCGTCGTGCGGCTGGTGCCGCTCTTCAACGCCACGAAGCCGTCACCGCCGTTGGCGAGGAAGTCGTTCATCGCGATCTTGTAGCTGGCGGCCGGGTCGATCGGCGCGCCGTTCAGGGTCATGCCGGTCACGCGTTGCCCGAGCGGCTTCGTCGTGTCGTACGCGTACGTGAAGCCGGCCGAAATCTGCAGGAACCTGGTGCCCTTCTGGCCGGCGTACCCGTCGAACTGCTGCTCCAGGACCTCTTTCAGTTGGGCGCCGGTGTAGGCCTGGGTGACCACCAGGTTGTTGAACGGCTGGACGGCGAAGCAGTCGCCGTATGTGACGTCACCGCCGGTCGCCTTGTTGTAGACGAGCGAGGTCCGGATGCCGCCCGGGTTCATGAACGCGAGTTGTGCCTGCGCCGGCTGCGTGTACTTCAGCATGCCGTCAGCGATCACGTCGCCCAGTGCGCTCTCGCCGGCGCCGTTGGCGGCCTGGGGGATGTCGGTAGTGATCTTGCCGACCACCTTGTTGGCAAGGGGCGCCACCGCCTTGCGGTACTTGTCGGCGATCGCCTTCGCCTGCGGGTCCACCAGCGTCGGGTCGCGCAGGAAGCCATTGCCGTCCTTGGCCCAGCTACCGTCCGGATTGCGCACGCCGTTGAACACGATCTCGTTGCGCGCCGACGCCGAGGCGAAGCGTCGGGTGTGGCGATCGACGGTGAACGACACGTCGGTGACGATCGTGCCGAAGGAGCCGGCGCTGGTCACCACCGAGTTGGCGCCCGAGGAGTTGGGCAGCGCGCAGCTGTAGAAGCGGTGCGTGTGCCCTGACACCACGATGCCGTACTCCGGGCGCAGACCCTTGACGATCGGCGTGATGTCACCGGCGAAGCGGTCGCAGCCCGACACGTCGGGGATCGCCGGTTGCGTGGCCTGCTGGCTACCGCCCTGGTGGATGAGCAGCACCATCGCGTGGATGCCGACGAATCGACCCAGCAGGTCGGCATACTGGTTGGCCACCTCGACCTCATTGCGGAAGGTGACCGACTGGATCCCGGCCGGGTTGACGATGCTGGGGGTTCCTTCCAGCGTCATACCGACGAAGGCGACCGGGATGCCGTCGACGAACTTGACGTCGAGCGGCAGGAGCATGGGCAGGCCGGTCTGCTTCTCGATGACGTTCGCGGCCAGGTACTTGAAGCTCGCCCCGGCGAAGCCGTCGCCGTCCTGGCAACCGTCGATCGGGTGGCAGCCGCCGCGCTGCAGCCGCTTGAGCTCGTCGACGCCCTCGTCGTACTCGTGATTGCCGACCGAGCTGAGGTCCAGGCCGAGAGAGTTCATCTCCTCGATCGCCGGCTCGTCGTGGAACGCGGCACTGACCAACGGCGAGGCGCCGACGAGGTCCCCGGCCGCGACCGTGTACACGTTGCTCGTCTCGTGCTGTGCCTGCGCGCGCAGTTTCTTGACGGAGGTCGCGAGGTACTCGACACCACCTGCCGGGTTGCCGTTGACCAGGCCGCTGCTGCCGGTCGGTGGATCGATGTTGCCGTGGAAATCGTTGAACCCGATCAGGTGGCCCTTGACGGCCGAGCTGTGCTCGGCGCCCGCGAACGTGACGCTCACGGGTGACAGCGGTGTCCACGGCGCCGCCTGCGCCGGTCTTGTGGTGCCGACGGGCAGCAGTGCGACCACCGCGGCGGCCAGGGCGGGCACCGCTAACAGCCGCGCGGCACGCGCCAACCGCCGGGGGCGGGACTCAAGCATGGTTTCTCCTTGTCCGGCGACGTCGTATGCGTCGACCGACATCATTGCTTCCCGCCTGCCCGGAAGCGAGTCACCAAGGTGAATGTGCGCCAAATGGCGGGCGTCGTAGAGGGTCTCGGCGCGCCATGCCTGAGATCACCGGAGTCACCACGCCTGAAATCCGTGCCTGTCCCGTCCGGGTGGCTGCTTGACGACGAAAGCCAATGATCTTAGCTTGCTGGCTATGACGCGGAAGCGCGGCTGATGCGGTACGCCAACCTGGCTCTGCGGTTCGCGCTCGAGCTGGCCGGCCTCGCCGCGTTCGGGTACTGGGGGTTCGTCGTCCCCGACGGTCTGCGACTGAAGGTGCTGCTCGGCCTCGGCGTCCCGGTCCTCGCCGCCGTGCTGTGGGGCCTGTTCGCCTCGCCGAAGGCATCCGTGCCACTACCTGACCCGGCGAAGCTCGTCTTCGAGGTCGCTTGGTTCGGCGCCGCCGCTGCCGGGCTCACCTACGCCGGCCGGCCGTGGGTCGCCGTGGTGTTCGCGGCGCTGTACGTGGTCAACCGGATCCTGCTGTACGTATGGCGCCGGTGAGTGTCCGCCCGTGGCGAACAGTCCTATCGGTGCGGGCGGGAGTCGGGCAGGCTCGATGAGCATGCGACTACTTGTACTCGGTGGGACCGCCTTTCTCGGTCGGGCCGTCGTCCGCACGGCCCTCGCGGCCGGCCACGATGTGATCTGCGCCGCGCGGGGCGTCTCCGGTGAGCCGGAGAGCGGTGTCAACTTCGTACGGGTCGACCGCGACGATCCGGAAGGCCTGGCGCCGCTGCGGGGGGTGGAGTTCGACGCCCTGGTCGACGTGTCGAGGCAGCCCAGTCATGTCCGCCGCGCCGTGGCCGAACTGGCGCCCAGTGTCGGCCACGCCGTCTACGTGTCGAGCGCGTCGGCCTACGCCGACAACAGCACGCCCGGCCAGCGGGCCGCGGACGCGCCGGTGCTCGACCCGGCGCCGCCGGAGGTCGACGATCCGACGGACTGGGAGACCTATGGTCCGCGCAAGGTCGCGTGTGAGCGGGCCGTCGTGGACGGGTTCAGTGCCGACCGGGCGTTCATCTGCCGCGCCGGACTGATCATCGGCCCCGAGGACGACACCAACCGCTTCGGCTACTGGGTCTCCCGGTTGGCCCGTGGCGGCGAGGTCCTCGCGCCGGGCGCCCCAGCCGACCTCGTGCAGTACGTCGACGTCCGCGACCTGGCCGACTGGTTGGTGCGGGCGGCGGAGTCCCGCCTGGCCGGGGTGTACGACGGGATGGGCGTCCCGGTCTCGCGCGAGCACTTCCTGACCCATGTGGCGGTGGGCGTCGCCGCTGCCGTCCAGCTCACCTGGGTCGACCAGGAGTTCCTGCTGGAGCAGGGGGTGCAACCCTGGGCCGGTGAGCGGTCGCTGCCGCTGTGGCTGCCGCTTCCCGAGTACGCCGGTTTCCTCTGCCGCGACGTGTCGGCTTCGCTCGCCGCCGGCTTGACGACCCGTGACGTAGCCGATACCGCCCGTGACACTCTTCCGTGGTTGCAGGGTCTGGCCACGGCGCCTCGGAACGGCGCCGGGCTCACGCCGGGTGACGAGGCCACGTTGCTGGAAAAGTGGCACGGCCGCACGCCTTGATCTTCAGCCATCGGTTTTGATCGCGTCTCGGGGGAATTCTCCCAGGGTCTCGAGCGTTGTTCTCAGAGTGCCGGTGAAGCGGACGAAGTGATCCTTGTACTGGATACATCCGTCCGCCCGGCAATTTCGAATTCTTCAGAACCCAACTGAACCTGTGCAGTTCCCCGTCCGTTTGGGTAAGTGGTGTACATCTCATCGGTCGGTACCCGGATCGACGGGTGAATCGGAATCAAACGGAGACCTTTCCTGTTGTGAAGGGCAGTACCCGGGGGGTGTCCGGTTTGGGAACGGGCAGTGCGGGAACGCAATAAGACGACGGGGGAGGGCCCGAAGTGGAGAAAATGAGGGCGATGCGGACGAGCGAGGTTGCTGAAGAGCGCGACCTGGTCGGCGTATACCTACACGAGATCTCCAAGACGCCGCTCCTCGATGCTGCGCAGGAGGTCGTACTCGCCAAGTCTGTCGAGGCCGGGCTTTACGCCGAGCAGTTGCTGGTGGCCACGGAGCCGCTTCAGAGCGGTGCCACCCAGGACGAGCTCGAGCGCCTGGTCGCGGAGGGCGAGCGTGCCAAGGACCAGTTCATTCGAGCCAACCTGCGGTTGGTCGTGTCCATTGCCCGCCGGTACGTCCGGTCCGGGATGCCGATGCTCGACCTGATCCAGGAGGGCAACACCGGCCTGGTCCGGGCAGTGGAGAAATTCGACTACGTACGCGGGTACAAGTTCTCGACGTACGCCACGTGGTGGATCCGTCAGGCGATCAGCCGGGCGATCGCCCAGCAGGAGCGCACGGTACGACTGCCGGTGCACCTGGTGGAGGACGTCAACCGGATGCGCAGCGTGGCGCGCCAGCTCACCCGTGAGCTCGGCAACGATCCGGAGCCGGAGCAGTTGGCAGCGGCTCTGGGTGTGCCCGTGGAGCGTGTCAACGAGCTGAAGCGCTGGTCGCAGGACACGGTGTCACTTGACACCCCGGTCGGCGACGACGGCGACACCAGCCTCGGCGACCTGGTCGCCGACTCGGACGCACCGTCGCCGGAGGACCTGGTCCTGGCAGCTCTGGAGCGCCAGCGCATCGAGAGCCTGCTCAACCACCTCGACGACCGCTCCGCCGGCATCATGCGGGCGCGGTACGGCCTCGAGGACGGTCGGGAGCACTCCCTGACCGAGGTGGCATCGCGGTTCTCGCTCTCCCGGGAGCGGATCCGCCAGCTGGAGATCCAGGCGCTCGGCCGGCTGCGCGAGTTGGCTCGTGCGGAGGGCATGCAGGCAGCCTGACCTAACTAGACGCGAAAGAGCCGGCCCCGCCAGACGGGGCCGGCTCTTTCGCGTCCGTGGGGCCGGCTGATCGGGCCGGCCGGCGACGACTCGGCTCCGGCGACGACTCGGCTCCGGCGACGACTCAGCTCCGGGTGGCGACGACGAACAGGCGCGGAAACGGCAGTACCGTGCCGTAACCGCGGTGCGGGTACTCCTCCCGCAGCCGCTGCGCCACGTCCTCGCGGAAGAGCGCGAGCGCGGGCGGATCGGCGGACAGCGCGTCGAGGTAAGGGCGCAGGCCGGTGCCGGTGAACCATTCGAGGACCGGGTCGGTGCCGGCCAACACATGCAGGTAGGTCGTCTCCCACACGTTGACGGTCAGTCCGCTGGCGACGAGGACTTCGAGGTACTCGGCGGCCGGGCGCACCGGGCTGACGCTTCGTGGCCCCGTGCCGATCGCGACCGCGCCGACCCGGCCGGCCCAGCGTGGTGAGGTGGCGACCGAGCGGAACACGTCTGTCGCGGTGACGCCGCGGGACAGCGGCATCTGCATGGCCAGGGCTCCCCCGGGGCGCAGCGCCGCCGCCCAGACGGGCAGTGCGGTCACATGATCGGGTACCCACTGGAGGGCGGCGTTGGAGACGATCACGTCGACGGACTCGGGGGCGGGCCGCCACTGCGCGATGTCGCCGAGGCCGAACCCGAGCCGTCCTGGTCGGATCAGCCGGGCAGCCGCGGAAATCATGTCCGGCGACGAGTCGAGACCGTACACGTGGGCACCCGGCCAGCGGTCGGCCAGCGTGGCGGTGACCGTGCCGGGGCCGCAGCCGAGGTCGACGACGCGCTCGGGTCGGGTGGTCGGGATCTGGGCGATCAGATCGTGGAACGGGCGGGCCCGTTCAGCGGCGAACAATTCGTACTGTCCCGGGTCCCAACTCACGCGGAAAGCATGATTGCGGGGGACCGGTATGTCCAGTCCCCCGCGATCATGAGTTGGTTCAGCGAACCCGGCCGTACCCGTACGGCGACATCATGTTGACGCTCGCGAGTTTGACGTACTCGCCCGGTTGCGGTGCGTGGATCACCTGGCCGCCGCCGACGTAGATCGCCACGTGTCCCAGGCCCGAGTAGAACACGAGGTCACCTGGCTGCAGCTGGCTGGCGGTGATGTGGGCGACGACGTCCCACTGCATCGCCGCGTTGTGCGGCATGGACTTGCCGGCCGACTCCCACGCCGCCGCGGTGAGCCCCGAGCAGTCGTACCCGTTCGGGCCGGACGCGGCATACACGTAGGGCTTGCCGATCGCGCCGTAGGCGAAACGCACCGCCGTGCCGGCGTTACCGGCGATGTTCGGTGCTGCGACGGCCGCCGGCTTGGCAGCGGTCGCCGTCCCGTAGGCCTTCTTGCGCATGGCCATCAGGTTGGCGAGATCGCCTTCGATCTTCGCCTTCTGGTCGGCCAGGTTCTTCTGGTCGGCGCGCTGCTGGTTGAGCAGCCCGTCGAGCTTCTTCTTCTCCCCGTCGTACTGCGACTTGGCCTGCGTGTAACCCTGGATCTGGCGCTGCTGCGCGCTGGCGATCTCGTTGAGCGAGGAGAGCTGGCTGAGCAGGCTGTTGGGCGTGGCATCCGACAGCAGCAGCGCCATTGTCGACGTGCCACCGCCCTTGTAGGCCTGATTGGCGATCTTCCCGACGTTGGCGTACGCCGCGTCGACCTGCGACTGCAGCGGCGCCATCTTCGTGGCGAGGTCGTCAGCCGAGGCCTGGGTCGCTTTCAGTTTTTCACCGACCCCGTTGTACTGCTCGACGATCTTCTCGAGGGCACTGGAGGACTGGTCGATCTGCTGCTGCAACTCGGTCGGGGAAGGATCCGCGTTGGCCGCCGCCGCAGGCGCGAGGACAGCTAGCGCGGTCGCGCCCAGAAGCACGGCACGCAGCAATCGTGGTACTGCAGGCACAAAGAACCCTTCTTCCTTACCGCCTACCGAGTTAGCTGACGGGTTCGGGCCGGAAGAAGATGGCCCTACCGCAAGTCACTGCGGATTCACCCCGTGACGGTCGGTGTATCAACCGTCGGTTGGGTCCCCGGTTCATTCCCGCGTGCCGTTGTCCTGACGCGGGGTATTGCGATTCGGCGGTGCTGACTCGTCGCCACCCGGGTTGGGTGACGGACTCACGAGCAGACTAAACCAACTTAACGTGATCTTGGCCGTACTGGAAGTGCGACGCGTCCGGTACGCGCGGTCAATCCCCGACTAAGGGGAAAGTCGTGATTACCTATGGTCTCGCGCGCATAGCTGAGCGTTACTTTATGGGCGGAACGTGCCCCTCCGAGGCCCTGTCCACTGGGGACGACTCGGCCGTTTTCGGCCGGCGTTTCTGCTGGCCAGTGCCTATGCGACGACTAGCCGGCGGATCGATTTCTCAGCCGACTTACTGTGTGAATGCAGATGAATGAGACAATCAGCACGTCGTCTGATGTCCGTCGGCCCGGACCACCCAGTGCAGCAGCGACCGGGCCGCGGCCAGCACCAGGCCCCGGTCGTAGGTGAGCGCGTACTCGAAGCGTCGATCCATCTCCGGGCCGGTGTCGCCCAGATCGCGCGCCACCAGTGCGCCGGTGAAGTGCGGACCGACCACGATCACGTTCCACTCACCACAGAGCCGATCGTCGGAGTTCAGTCTCGCTCCGCGTACCCCTGGAATGGGCTCATCCCCGACGCCCGCGGCGAGCACGGCGACGAGCGCCGCCGTGTCGGCGATGCCGGTGTAGCGGCGTAGCGTGGCCGGGGTGAGGTGGCGAGCCTGTTGAAAACAGGTCAACAGCACCGGCGGTTCTGTCCGATCGGTGGCCTTGGCTTCGAGGTACTGACTGATCGGCAGCAGCATCCGCTTGGTCGACAGGCTCGTCGGGCGCTGGGCGGAGACGATCTCGAACGGGGTGCGCGCCTCGGCCCGACTGGCCGGCGGCGCCGTCTCCGGCGCCTGCACGAACGCCAATGGGTCGCACGGCGGCGGGGGCGGCTCGCGCAGGCGCTGGGCCCGACCGAAGAACCAGCCCTGCCCGACCCGCGCGCCCATGCTGCGGGCCGTGGCGAGGTGCTCCTCGGTCTCGATGCCCTCGGCGAGAATCGTCGCGCCGGTGCGTTCCGCGTACGCGACGACGGCGTTGATCACCCGCGCCACCTCCGGGCGGTGCGGGTGGTGCACCAGGTGCATGTCCAACTTGACCACGTCCGGTTGCACGAACGGCATCAGTGCGAGGGATGCCGGGTTGGCCCCCACGTCGTCGAAGGCGACGCCCCAGCCGCTGGATCGGGCCGTGGCCGCCGCGGTGAGCAGTGCCGAGGGATCGGCGGCGACCGCACGCTCGGTCATCTCGGTGACCACGCGCAGGTGGCGGCGGGCCGGGGCGATCCAGCCTGCCAGATCGGGCGGGCACTCGGTGCGCAGGGCGAGCGGTTCGGTGTTGACGAAGAGGGCGATGGACTGGTCGAGATTGGCCCGCAGCGCCTGCTGGTACGCGAGGATCCGGCACACCCAGTCCAGTTCGGCCAGCCGGCCGGCCGCCTGCGCGGCAGGGAACAGCGCCGACGGCGCGTACCACGGAGATCCGACCGGGCCCCGGCTGAGCGCCTCGAACCCGACGATCTCGTAGCTGTCCAGGCGCACCAGCGGCTGGAACACCGTCGTGACCGCGCGTTCGTCGAGGACCTGGCCGATGTCGTGAAACCTGACCCTGGTGTCGAGGCTTCGAAGGCCCGCCGATCTGGTCAATTCACCCCACTTATACCGGAATAGAAGATACGGTCTGGATAGTACGGGTTTGGTGGGGGAGAATGGGTGAACGCTCTGACGGACAGTCGCGTCAACTTCCAGGTGCCGGGCGCGAGCGCGCCACGGAGGCGGAGATGCTCCTAACGGCGATCGTGCGATCGTCGCACGACGCGATCACCAGCATGACCCTCGACGGTGTCATCACGAGCTGGAATCCGGCTGCGGAGCAGCTGTTCGGCTACCCAGCGGCCGCGATGATCGGCCAGCACGTCGGTAGGCTCTGGCCCGACGAGCGTCGCGCCGAGGAGGAAGAGATCGTCGTGCGCCTCGGTCGGGGTGAGCGGTTCGAGCGCTACCGCGCCTGGCGATTGCACCGTGACGGTACGCGCCTGGAGGTCTCGACGACGCCGTCGCCGATCGTCGACGCGAGCGGCGCCGTCGTCGGTATCTCGACGATCTGTCGCGACATCAGCGACGGCGCGACCGAGCGGGAACACCTCCAGGAGTTGGCCCAGCAGCAACAGCTGGAGAGCCGCCTGCAGCAGGCGCAGCGGTTGGAGAGCCTGGGACAGCTCGCGGGCGGCGTGGCGCACGACTTCAACAACCTGCTCGCAGTGATCGTCAACTATGCCGCGTTCGTGTCCGAAGAGATCGAGGCGGCGGCCACCGCCGATCCGGACCGCTGGCACGCGGTGGCCCGTGACATGCAGCAGATCCAGCGGGCCACCGAGCGGGGGATCGCCTTGACCCACCAACTGCTCGCTTTCGGCCGCCGCGAGGTGGTCCGTCCGCGCGTACTCTCCCTGAACGCCGTCGTCACCGACGTCAAAGAACTGCTGGTCCGATCGATCGGCGAGCATGTCCAACTCGTCACACCGCTGGCGTCGGGGCTGTGGCCGGTCAAGGCCGATCCGGGACAGATCGAGCAGGTCCTGGTCAACCTCGCGGTCAACGCCCGCGACGCGATGCCCGGGGGAGGCACGCTGACGATCGGGACCGACAACATGGTGGTCGGCAACGAGTCAGGGCTGCCCGCCGGCCGGTACGTGCGGATACGGGTGGAGGACACCGGCACCGGCATGCCGCGCGACGTCATCGCGCGCGCCTTCGAGCCGTTCTTCACGACCAAGCCCAAGGGCGAGGGCACCGGCCTCGGACTCGCGACCGTGTACGGCATCGTCAAGCAGGCCGGCGGCGATGTGCAGATCACCTCCGAGCCCGGTGTCGGCACCAGGTTCGCCGTGCTGCTGCCGGTCACCGACGAGGCGCCCATCGAGGTGGAGACCACGGTCGTCGGGGGCCCGGCGGGACTCGGCGAGACGGTCCTCATCGTCGAGGACGAACCGGCGATCCGGGAGGTGGCCCGGCGCATCCTGCAGCGAAGCGGGTACGAGGTGCTGATGACCGAGTCGCCGCTGGACGCTCTGGAGTTGGCCAGTCGCCACGACGGTGAGATACATCTGCTCATCACCGACGTGGTGATGCCCAGGATGCTCGGCAAGGACGTCGCCGAGCGGATGCGCGCGCTGCGGCCTGACGTGAAGGTGCTGTTCATTTCCGGGTACGCCCGGCCGGCCCTCGCAAGCAGCGGGAGTCTGGTGCCCGGGGTGATGTTGCTGGAGAAGCCGTTCTCGGAGTCGGTGCTGCTGGAAGCGGTGCGCCAGGTGCTCGACGCCGCCTGACCCGGCAGCCGCCGATCGGTGGGCGGTCGGTCAGCGGCCGGCGTGTGCGGACATCGCGCTGTCGACCGCCTCGGTGAGACTTGTCGGCGTGAATGGCTTGGCGACCGTCCTGCGCTGTGAGCGAGGCTCGTCGTCTGCGGCGTCGTAGAGCCCCGACATGTACAGCACGGCCAGGTCCGGTCGCAGTTGGACGGCCTCCTCGGCCAGTTCGATGCCACTGCCGCCGGGCATCCGGACGTCAGTGAGCAGAAGGTCGATCCGGCCGCGATAGTGGCGGCACACGTCGAGTGCCTCCGTCGGCCCGTTGGCCGCGAGCACGATGTGCCCCCGCCGGCTGAGCACCCGCCGGACAGCCTCGAGCAGATCGGCCTCGTCGTCAACGGCGAGGATCGTCTGCCCGGTGATCCGGGTGATCTCTGCGTTCGCCATGTCAGTCACTCTACGTGTAGCCCCGATTACTCATGTCGCCTATCAGGTTATTTTTCACGTCGTCAGCCGGCTTTCGTGCTGGTGAAGCCCGCTGGTGCGACGGCTTGGGTCGAAATCGCGGGCCAGCCCGCAAAGTAGAACAGGTATTTGCACGCATTTGGTGCGGCTCGCCGGTACTCGCCCGGTTCAGGATTCTTCGGCACGACGTCACGCTCTGCTCATCGACGGATTCACGAACGACGTCACGCTCCGCTCATCGGCGGATTCGGACCGGAATGGAGAGTTCCGCGATTGGTTTCATCCGGGCCTGCCAGGGGTACCGGGCCTCGCATCGACGCACGATCACCAAGCCGGCGTTGAGCCAAGGCAGTGACGAGCACCGAGCAAGGCAAGGACGACCACGCCCGACCGGCGGACCGGCGGGCCGTTGACTGGGAGCGCCCGATGTTGATGGAAGCCGACACCACCGCCCTTACTGGACCGACGGTTTTGTCGGCAGAGCCGAAAAACATCGATACGCCTGCCCCGGTTGACGCCGACGTCCAGACGGCGAACATCCGTGCGGCGCTGCAGGGGCGCCTGGCTGAGCTGCGCGTCGAGCACGCCGAGCTGATCACCGACATCATGACGGAGGAGCGGGGACTTCTCGTGCCGGACGCCGGTGACGACGTGGTGGACATCGGCACCAAGGCGTTCAACCGGGAGCAGGAGATCTCCCTGGCCAACGCGGTCCGCGAGCGGATGGACCAGGTTGAGCGGGCGTTGGAGCGGCTGGAGCAGGGTGGCTACGGCTGGTGCGAAGGATGTGCCGAGCCGATTCCGCCGGCACGGCTGTCCGTGTACCCCTCCGCCACGCTCTGCGTCACCTGCAAGCAGCTTGCCGAGCGCCGCTAGGCGACGCGGGACGTAACTCTCCGGGAGGCCGGCATCGCCGGCCTCCCGGACGTTTGCCGGCCTCCCGAGCATGTACCCCCGGCTGGTGGATCGTGTTTCCGCCACATTGCACCGGCAACACGAAGGGGGTCAGAATGTTTTCCCTATGCTGTACCCCAGCAACGTAAATTGATTATTGTAAATCCCTCGATGGGGTGGAAGCATCGCCGTACGCGGTAACCGTTCAACCCCGAACGTGCCGTGTGGACTGTGTCCTCATCCCGGAGGTTCGCGTGAGACTCACAAGGTCGTCCTTCCGCAGCGCCGCCTTGACCGTGGCGGCGACCGGACTCGTGGCCGGAACGCTGCTCGCCCCATCCCTCGCCCAGGCCGCACCAGCCCCCACCATGACCGCAGCCAACGCCGACGCAGCGACTGGGCTCGCGGACAAGCTGGGTGACCGGTCGGCCGGCACATACCTCGACTCCGCCACCGGAAAGATGGTTGTCACCGTCACCGACTCCGCGGCCGAGCAGACCGTCCGCGCCGCCGGCGCCGTCGCGAAGCGCGTCCGGCACAGCGCCGCCGAACTGGCGAGCGCCACCACGGAGCTGGACCGTACGGCGAAGATCCCCGGCACCGCCTGGGCCACCGACCCGATGACCAACCAGGTCGTCGTCACCGCGGACAGCACCGTTACCGGCGCCAAGCTCGACCAGCTCAACGCCGCGATCGCCCGTCTCGGCGACGCCGTTCGGTTGGCGAACACTCCGGGCACACTGAGCACGCGGATCTCCGGCGGGGACGCGATCTACTCCGGCGGTTACCGCTGCTCTCTCGGCTTCAACGTCCGCAGCGGCAGCACGTACTACTTCCTCACCGCCGGGCACTGCGGCAACATCGGCGCCACCTGGTATGCCGACTCCAGCCGCACCACCGTGCTCGGCAGCCGCACCGGCACCAGCTTCCCCGGCAACGACTACGCGATCGTCCGGTACACCAACTCGTCGATCGCCCACCCCGGCGCCGTCGGCTCGCAGGACATCACGACGGCCGGCAACGCGTACGTCGGCCAGACCGTGACTCGCCGTGGTAGCACGACGGGCATCCACAGTGGTCGGGTGACGGCATTGAACGCGACCGTCAACTACGCCGAGGGCGCGGTCTACGGCATGATCCAGACCACCGTCTGCGCCGAGGGTGGCGACAGCGGCGGCTCGCTCTACGCCGGCAGCACTGCTCTCGGGCTCACCTCCGGCGGCAGCGGCAACTGCTCGTCCGGCGGCACCACGTTCTTCCAGCCCGTCACCGAGCCGCTGAGCGTCTACGGCGTGAGCGTCTACTAGAGGCGAACCGTTCGGAAGGAAGGTTCCTTTCCACCTCGACGTCGAGGTGTAAAGGCA
>JAOPWA010000087.1 GCA_025965915.1 Dactylosporangium sp.
GATCCTGTTCAACGAGCTACGGCCCGGTCAGATCGTTCTCATCGACTGCGAGGGCGACCCGACCGACATCGAGCACGCCAAGCTGGTATTCAGCGGCACGGACAAGCCGACGCTGGTGCCCGACGCGGTCCCGGCCGACCTTGGTGGGGCCAGCGCCGCGAGCAGCGACGACTGAGCACCACAGATAGGGCAGACGAGTAAAGGAGCGGGCGGTCGCTACGGCGGCCGCCCGCTCCTTGTTGTCCGCGCCCCAGAGCACCGCTGGGCTCCGTCGGTCAGTGCACATGCCGTGCGCTCACACGTCTTCGCTCAGCTCGCCATGATCCGCACGAGGTCTGCGTTATTGAGGTCTCCCGGTCGTTGAGACCGGGCCAGGAGCCTAGGGGATGTAGTCCTCGAGCAGGGCCGGGGTCAAACCGGCGTCGTGGATGGCCTGGAGGGCGGCGAGGAAGTCATCCACGAAAGCCGGCCGGAAGTGCATCAGGATGATGTCACCGGGCTGCACGGTCTGCCCCTCCTGGAAGCGGACCACGCCCTTGTCAACGGTTTCCTTCCAGAAGAACGCCGCCTTCATGCCGCACTCCTGGGTGACCTGCAGCGTCGTCTCGTCCTTGTCGCCGAACGGCGGGCGGAAGAGCACCGGGCGCCGGCCATACGCGGCGCCCAACTGGTCTGCCGAGCCACAGATCTCGCGCCTCTGGAGGTCGCGCGACTTGCCCTTCAGTTCGATATGCGTCAGCGTGTGAGCCTCGATCACGGCGCCACCCGCCGCTAACTGCTTGAAGTACCCGGGGTCGCTGCGGATCGCGTTGATCGTCAGGAACAGTGTGACCGGGACGTGGGCGGCCTGGACCAATTGGACCGCCTCCGGCTGCTTGGTCCAGCCGTCGTCGATTGTGAGGAACGCGACCTTCTGCGAGGTCGGGATGTGGCTCAGCCACGCCGCGGCCGGCCCCTGCGGCAGAGTGATCTTCTCGGCCCGGGGAGCGGGCGGAAACTGCGGGATCCGGGCGAGGATGCCCGGGGCGCCCCCGCCGGTCCGGGCGGCAGGCAGGGGCGGTGCCACGGATGACGGGAGTGCTGACGGCTTGCCAGGTGTACCCGGCTGTGGCTGATCGGGCGAGTCCACGCCATCGTCGGCGATCGCCCTGGGCCTAGCGCTCGGGGCCTGCTGCCCACCGCCGTGGCCGCGCCCGTCCGCCCACCGGACCTGGTTGGAGTCGCCGGCGCAGCCGATGCCGGCGATGAGAGCGAGCAGTGCCGGCGTGAGGATCCGGGCCACTACGCGTACGCGGAGGGCGCGGAGCGAGGACAGATGCCAGACGGGCGCGGGGGGACGCACCGCACGAGCCTAGCCACTCAGGTCCAATGTGCGCGATCCGCGTTTCTAGCTATCGCGGCAGGCCCAAATTGTCGTGATCTACTTCACAAACCAGTCCGTCGGCAAGTAGTCCCGTCAGCGCCCGGTCGCGCTGGTCGGCATCCGACCACACCATATCCAGCCGGGTCCGCGGCACCGGGCCACTTGATTCACGCAGGACCGCGAGGAGCAGGCCCCGAACCTGCCGGTCGGTATCCGCATACCGCTGTGGCCGCCGTGTCGGCCCCGCCGGCGCCACGGCTCCGGACCGTCGGAACTCACATGTCGTTTCGACCGGACAGTCCGTACACCGAGGGTTTCGGGCCGTGCATACAAGAGCGCCCAGCTCCATGAACGCCACCGAGACACGCGCGGCCAGCTCCGGCTCCTCGGGCAGCAGTTCGGCGACGGACGTCAGATCGCGTGCGGTCGTGGTCGGACCGGCATCGGGTGCGCCGGCAACCGCGCGGGCCACCAGCCGACGTACGTTCGTGTCGACCACCGGATGGCGCTGCCGGTACGCGAACGCGGCGACCGCCCGGGCGGTGTAGGAACCGATTCCGGGCAGGGCGAGCAGCTGGTCGACCTCCGAGGGCACCTCGCCGCCGTGGGAAGCCACGATGACAACCGCACACTCGTGCAGGCGCAGAGCCCGGCGGGGGTAGCCCAGCCGCCCCCAGGCCCGGATCGCCTCGCCCGACGCGTCGGCGGCGAGGTCGGCCGGTGTGGGCCACCGCTCCATCCAGTCCAGCCACACCGGCAGTACCCGGGACACCGGGGTCTGCTGCAGCATCACCTCGCTGACGAGGACGCCCCACGGCGTCGCGTCGGGCGAGCGCCATGGCAGGTCGCGGGCGTGCTCGTCGTACCAGGCGACGGCGGCGGTAGCCAGATCGTGGACAGCCATCGGACCTCATCCTGCCACGCTCGAGCGGATGCACCATGATGCCAGGGTGGACGAGCTTGCGATCACCGTTATCGGACGTGACCGGCCCGGCATCATCGCCGACGTGGCCGAAGTCCTTGCGGGCCTGGGTATGAACTTGACGGACTCGACGATGACCCGGCTGCGCGGGCACTTCGCGATGACGCTGATATGCATCGGTTCGGAGGCGGGGGCGGGCACGCCGGCGATCGCGGACGTGGAGGCCGCGCTCGCACTGCTGACCGCGGACGGCTCGCTGCTGGCAACCGTCAGCAGTGTGCATCCGGAGGCAGCACCGGAGTCTCCCGGCGGACACTACGTGCTGTCCGTACACGGTGCCGACAGGCTGGGGATCGTCGCTTCGGTGACGCGTGGGCTCGCCGAGTTCGGGGGCAACGTGACCGATCTGACCACCCGGCTGTCCGGTGACCTGTATGTGCTGGTGGCAGAGTTGGATCTGCCGGCGGGTACGGATGTGAACCTGGTCCGTGAGCGTCTGGATGCCGTCGCCCACGCCTTGGGCGTCGAGGTGGCGCTGCGTCCCGCCGAGACGGACGTGCTGTGACAGGCGTCGCCGATTGGTCGGTCGAGGACCTGGACCTGCCGGGCGTGGTGCGCCCGGTGGTGCGCGCCCCCGCCGCGGTACTCGCCGCGGCCGGTGAGACCGTCGATCCGTACGATCCCGCCGTCCTGCAGTTGGCTGCCGACCTGGTGGCCACCATGCGGGTGTCACCCGGCTGCGTCGGCCTCGCGGCGCCGCAGGTAGGTGTGTCCGCGCACGTGTTCGCCGTTGACGTGACCGGGCACCCGAAGGCGCGCACGGTCCACGGCGCGTTCGTACTGTGCAACGCCCGTCTGATCGAGACGAGCCAGTGGCAGAAGGGACGCGAGGGCTGCATGTCGGTGCCCGACCTGACCGGTGATGTGAAGCGCGCCGGCCGCGTGGTTGTCGTCGGCGATCTGCCGGGTGGAGGTGAGACGCAAATCACGACCGACGCGTTCGAGGCGCGGGCCCTGCAGCACGAGATCGACCACTGTGCCGGGCTGCTGTTCCTTGACCGGGTCGCGGGTGCGCACGCCGTCCACACGAGAAAGACGTACTTGTGAGGCGGCGTGCCGGCGTGTCGATGTGGCGGCCCCCCGATAGCGTGTGTCCACTATGAAGCTGACGGTTGGCCCGTTGCCCTCCGCCGTCTATTGGCGACGTCGGGTGGCGGTTGTCGGCGCCCTGCTTCTGCTCATGATCGGGTTGGTCTACTCGTGCTCCGAGAAGTCCAACGTCTCGCAGCGCAAACAGGTGCGGGGTCCGAGCGCAGGGGCGTCACCCACGCCCGCGCCGACAACGTCGCCGTCGCAGCCGGTGTTCACGCCGGGTGGCGGTATCGCGGTGCAGGCCGGTGACGGGGGCGAGTCGCAGCCGCCCTCTTCGTCGCCGTCGGCAGAGCCACCGCCGGCACCGTCCGGGCCGTGCACCGACGGCGAGATAACCGTCACGACAGCCTCGGCCCAGCCGTCGGTGGCGCTGACGGGGTTCGTGCGGTTCTACTTGCGGATCAAGAACATCTCCAACCGATCGTGTACGCGTGACGTGGGTGCTGATCCGCAGGAGCTCTACCTGCAGGACGCGTCGAAGACGAAGATCTGGTCGTCGGATGTCTGCGATCCGCGGCACGGCAGCGACGTACGCACGTTCGGTCCGGGGATCGAGGCCGAGTTCTTCTTGGACTGGCACGACACCACCAGCAAAAACGGATGCACCGAGCAGGCGCCCGCTGGGAAGTATGAACTCGTCGCGCGACTGGCTACGAAGCTCAGCGATCCCGTCGCCGTCGAGGTGAAGTAGGAGTCAGACGTAGCGTTCGAGGATGGACGCCTCGGCCAGCCGGGAGAGGCCTTCCCGTACGCTGCGGGCACGCGCGTCACCCACTCCCTCGACGGCCTGCAGGTCCTCCACCGTCGCACCGAGCAGCCGCTGCAGGCTGCTGAAGTGTTCGACGAGCCGGTCGATGACCGGGCCAGGCAGGCGGGGCACCTTCGCCAGCAGCCGGAATCCTCGCGGCGATACCGCCGCCTCCAGCGCGTCGCTGGCGCCCGGGTACCCGAGGGCCTTGGCCACCGCGACCAGGTCGATCAGGTCGGTGGCCGACAGCGTGTCGAGCTCGTCGAGCGCGTCGTCGGCGCTGTCGAACCCGTGCCCGTCCGGCAGGTAGTCGCGGATCACCAGGGTGCGGTCGGCCTCTACGCCGGCCATCAACTCTTCGAGCTGCAGAGCGAGCAGCCGGCCATCGGTGCCCAGCTCCACCACATACCCTGCGATCTCGTCGGCGATGCGCCGCACCATCTCCAGCCGCTGGATCACGGCGACGGCATCGCGCACCGTTACGAGGTCTTCGATCTCCAGCGCCGAGAGTGTGCCGCTCACCTCGTCGAGGCGCTGCTTGTAGCGCTCCAACGTGGCGAGAGCCTGATTGGCTCTGGACAGGATGGCGGCCGAGTCGTCGAGTACGTGGCGCTGCCCGTTGACGTACAGCCCGATGATGCGCATCGACTGGCTGACCGAGATGACCGGGAACCCGGTCTGCTTGGCCACGCGCTCCGCGGTGCGGTGACGCGTGCCCGACTCCTCGGACGGGATGGCGGGGTCGGGCATCAGGTGCACCGCCGCCCGCACGATACGGGTGCCGTCGCTGGACAGCACGACACCGCCGTCCATCTTGCACAGCTCACGCAGTCGGGTGGCGGAGAACTCGACGTCGAGCGTGAATCCGCCGGTGCACAGGCTCTCGACGGCCTGGTCGTAGCCCAGCACGATCAGCGCGCCGGTCCGGCCGCGCAGGATGCGCTCGAGGCCGTCGCGCAGCGCGGTGCCCGGCGCCATCAGCGCCAGTGTGGCGCGTAGCGGGTCATCGCGGTCTATCGGCACCCGGACAGTCTACGGATCGCCGCAGCAGCGGTGCTGTTGCGGTACGTCGAAAAACCCGTAAAGTGATCGCGCATTGACCGAGAGGTCGCGCGTACGGGGACGCAAACGCACCAACCGGCATACTCCACAAGCACGTTCGGTTCGCTCCGACCGGCGAGCCGGGAGAGGCGCGAGCCATGGCCGGCCCGGAGCGGATCGAGTGGCGTCGCGCCTTTCCGTCTCGAGCTCTGGTCGCTCTTGTCTGGTATGTCGTCCTCGCAGGTGTCGTCCTTGGGCTGGCCTGGATGCTTTTCGGCGACGAACCTGCTCTCCTGGACGATGGTCGGCCAAACTCGTTGACCGTTGTGACGCCCCTCACGGCGGCCTTGGCGTTCGTCTGCTGCGTGCCGCTGGTGCTGACCCTGGTGCGCCGTCCGCTGGTTGCCGCGGTGATACCGCTCATCGCACGCGATGCCGACGGTTAGTGCGTTCCGCTGCGCTCTCCGGCTTGCACCGCGAAGTGCAGCGCGGCCCGGACGTCGGCGACCTCGAGCACCCGCATCCCCTCCGGGGTCGAACCCGTGGCGGCTGGCCCGCATCCCGGCGGTACCAGCGCGAAACGGAAGCCCAACCGGGCCGCTTCGGCGAGCCGCCGGGGCACGGCGCCGACCCGCCGCACCTCGCCGGTCAGCCCCACCTCGCCCAGGGCGACCAGGTCGGGGGCCATCGGAAGGTCGTGCGCGGCCGAGGCCACCGCGAGAGCGACACCCAGGTCGGCGGCGGGCTCGATGACCCGGACCCCGCCCACGGTTGCCGCGAACACCTCGCGGTCGTGGAGTTGAAGCTTGGAGCGGCGCTGCAGCACGGCGAGCACCATCGCCAGTCGGGCGCCGTCCAGGCCGCTGACCGTACGCCTGGGCGAGCCGGCGACCGGCGCTCCGATCAGGGCCTGCACCTCGGTCACCAGGGCGCGGCGGCCTTCCATCGCAACGGTCACGCAGGTGCCCGGCACCGCGTCGGCGTAGCGGGTCAGGAACAGCCCCGACGGGTCGGGCAGGCTGGCGATGCCGCCCTCGTGCATCTCGAAGCAGCCCACCTCGTCGGCGGCGCCGAACCGGTTCTTCAGCCCTCGCAGCATGCGCAGCGAGGAGTGCTTGTCACCTTCGAAGTTGAGCACGACGTCGACCAGGTGCTCCAGGTCCCGAGGGCCGGCGACCTGACCGTCCTTGGTGACATGCCCCACGAGGACGGTCGCGATGCCGCGCTCCTTCGCCACGGCGACGATCGCCGCCGTCACGCCGCGAACCTGGGTGACGCCGCCGGGAACGCCGTCGGTGCCGGGGGCGGAGATGGTCTGCACCGAGTCGAGCACCAGCAGACCCGGCTTGACCGCGTCCAGGTGCCCGAGGACGGCGGCCAGGTCGGTCTCGGCCGCAAGGTAGAGCCGCTCGTGCAGGGCGCCGATCCGCTCGGCGCGCAGCCGCACCTGGCTCACCGACTCCTCACCGCTGATGACCAGCGCATGGGTGTCACCGGTGGCCGCCCACTGCTGAGCGACGTCGAGCAGCAGCGTGGACTTGCCCGCACCGGGCTCGCCGGCGAGTAGCACCACGCCGCCGGGGACCAGACCACCGCCGAGAACCCGGTCGAACTCCGGCACGTTGGTGGGTCGGGCCCGTGCCGGTGCCGCGCTGATCGTCGCGATCGGACGGGCCGGCTCCGCCGGCCTGCGCGCGGTGACGGCGCGCAAGGCCGCAGGGGTGCTGGCCGCCAACTCGACGACCGATCCCCACTCACCGCACTCCGGGCAGCGGCCCAGCCACTTAGGTGGCCGGTGTCCACAGGCGTCGCACTCGTAGCCGGCGCGCGGGCTGGAGGACTTGGCCGACAGGCGGGACGATGAGGCGGCGCGTTCAGTCACGCCCAGAACCTAACGAAGGGGTACGACGAAACGCCTACTCGGCCCCGTGGCCGCCGCTGGACGGCGTCAGCCGCGGCGCTGGCGACAGCGGAACGCCGAACGGAACCGGGACCTCCAGGGGGTCCTCACCCTCGAAGGTGAATGTCACGAGCGCCGACGAGCCGGGCTGGAGCGCCTCCGCGATCGTCGTGATGGCCAGGTAGGCCCCGTGCCCGGGTTCCAGGCGCGCGTACCCGTTGGCCGGGATCGTCAGGCTGAGGGGTACGCCGGCCGGCGACGAGCCGGGTGCGACGGACGGGGGCGTGGCTGAGGCGCCCTCGGAGGCCCCGGCCGACGGCGCGGTGCCCGCGGATGCCGCGCGACTGGCCGACGGTGTCGCGGACGCCTTGCGGCTCGCCGAGGCGGAAGGGATCGCCGATGGGCCGCGCGAACCGGCGGCGGTCGCGGACGGCTCACCCCTGGGGAGTACCCCGGTCTCCGGAGTGCCGCCCATGAGTACGACGGTGCCGAGCGGCGCGCCGCTCTGCCTGTTGACGGCCGTCACGCTCTTCAGGACCAGCTGCGTGCCCGGGTTGTTGTTGGCGATGTACAGCGACAGTGGTGCGGTCGCTCCCGCCGGGTAGCCCTCGGGGCTGTTGTACTTGATCTGGACATCACGCAGCCCGGCCAGGCCGTGCTTGGTGTTGGCCTCGACGCCGGATACCGGCGCGACCATCCTGCCCGTCTGGTTGACCTGGCCGGCACCGCAGCCCGACAGCAGAGCGACCGCAGCCGCGGGTGCGGCGAGCAGGGCGGCAACGCGCGACGTGCGACGGCGCAGCGGCGTACCGATGATCGAGCGCGGCACTTCGGTCCTCCTCGGGAACAACCCAATCCAAGCCGCACTACAGCCTAGTTGTCCCTTCCGGCGGCCCGGCGCCGACCCGCTCACCCACCCCCGACCGGTCCTGCCGGCATCGAAGCCGGGCCACATCAGAGCGTCCTGGGCGGTGTCAGCCGTTCTGCTGCCAGGAAACGGTGGCCACGCGATGGACGTGTCCAGTCTCACACCCGCAGGCCGGTCGACAACAGCAGGACCACGTCGAGCACCGCCACGAGCAGAACCGCTCGGAACGCGGCGCGTGAGGTGGGTCGGCGGCTGGCTACGTACCCACCGACGACGAGGACCGTGCCGGCGCCCGCGAACGCCGAGATGCCGGTCCACGATGGTGGCCCGGGTGGCCCGAACGCGAGCGCGGCGGTCGCCGCGAACAGCAGCGCGCCGGCGACCGCCGCGCTCGCGCGGGCGCCCATCCGGTGCGGCAATCCCCGCACGCCGGTACGGGCGTCGTCGTCGAGATCGGGTAGCACGTTGGCGAAGTGGGCGCCCGCGCCGAGCAGCGCCCCTGCGGCGATCAGCCACCATGGCGGCCGGGCGACGCCCATCACCACGAACGCGGGCAGTGCGGCGAACGACACCGTGTAGGGCAGCACCGAGGCGATCGTGAACTTCAGCGGCCAGTTGTACAGCAGTGCGGAGACCAGTCCGATGGTCGCCACCCAGCCAGCCGGAACCCCGGAGAGGAGCGCCAGCGGAACGGTCACGGCCGCGGCGACGACGGCCGCGACGGCGACGGTACGCCGGGAGACTGTCCCCGCGACGATCGGCTTGTCCGAGCGGCCCACCGCGATGTCGCGCACCGCGTCGACGGCATCGTTGCACCATCCCACCGCGAGCTGGCTGGCGAGCACGGCGCCGGCCACAGCGAGCGCGCCGGTGATGCCGCGCCCGGTCGCCAACGCCAGCAGCGCGGCGACCGTGGTGACCGCGACCGTCGGCTCGGGGTGGCACGCCTTGAGCAGGCCCAGCGCGGTACGCATGAGATCAGTGTGGCCGGACAGATCATTTCGTGTCACGCTGTCGTGCATGCGGACGCCCACGCGCCCCCGAAACGACGTCCGTCAGTACGACGACCTGGCCGGGGAGTGGTGGCGCCCGGAGGGCCGGTTCGCGATGTTGGCCTGGATAGCGGCGGCCCGGGGACGGCTGGTGCCGCCGGCGCCGCGCCCTGACGCGATCCTGGTCGATCTCGGATGCGGTGGCGGCCTGCTCGCCCCTCACGTGGCCGGCAAGGGGTACCGGCACGTGGGCGTCGACCTGGTTCGATCAGCCCTTGAGCTGGCCGGCAACCATGGCGTGGCCCCCGTACAAGCAGACGTGACGCGGCTTCCGCTGGCCGACGGCTGCGCCGACGCGGTGAGCGCCGGCGAACTGCTGGAGCACGTCACGGACCTGCGTACGACGGTGGCCGAGGTGTGCCGAATCATGCGACCCGGCGGCATCGTGGTCATCGACACCCTTGCCGACACCGCGCTTTGCCGTTTCCTTGCCATCTCGGTGGCCGAGCGGATACCGGGTGGAGCCCCGCGCGGCATCCACGACCCTGACCTGTTCGTCGATCCGAAGGCGCTGGTCGCCGAGTTCGCGCGGCACGGTGTCGCGCTGCGTACCCGTGGCATGCGCCCGCAGGTACGCGGGCTCCTGCGCTGGCTGGTGACCCGCCGGGGCGCCGCGCCGATGGTGCCGACCTGGTCGAAAGCCGTGCTCTACCAAGCGATCGGGACCAAGGAGACTTCATGAGCGAGCGCAGCGAGCGAGTCCGGGCGTCGGCATGAGCGGAGCGCAGCGAATGAATCCGGGTGCCGGTCTGAGCGGGCCAGCGCGATTCGGGGTGCCGGCGTGACAGACGCGCTCGCCGCCGCCCGCCGGTTGGTGCCCCGCTTCGCCGCCCGCGCCGAGGGTTACGACCGCGACGGCGCGTTCCCCGCCGATGACTTCGCCGACCTGCGGCAGGCGGGGCTGTTCGGGCTGATGGTGCCCGCCCGCCTCGGTGGCATGGGCGCCGGCTTCCACGAGTACGCGATGGTCGCTGACGAACTAGCCCGCGGTAACGGCGCGACGGCACTGGTGTTCAACATGCACACCTCGGTGACCGGGGCACTCGCCGGCATTCCGGACACGCTGATCGAGGCTCTGGGCGTACCCGAGAGCTTCCTGGCCGCCCGTGATCGCGTGCTGTCGGCGGCGGCCGATGGCGCCTGGTACGCGGTGGCGATGAGTGAACGCGGAGTCGGATCGAGGCTCTCCCAGCTGTCCACGATGTACAGCGTTGAGCAGGGTGGCTTCCATATCAAGGGTTCCAAGGCGTTCGTCTCCGGTGCCGGTCACGCCGACGCCTACCTGGTCGCCGCCCGCAGCGCCGCCGATCCGTCGATGGTGTCGCAGTTCCTGGTGCCCGCCGGCATCGAGGGTGTCACCGTCGAACCGACCTGGGACTCGCTCGGCATGCGCGCCACCTCGTCGCACGACCTCCATCTGGACGTGACCGTTCCCGCCGACGCCCTGCTCGGCGGCGTCGAGGGGCTCGCGCTTCTCGTCGCACAGTTGATGCCGCACTGGATGGTGGCCAGCTACGCGGCGGTGTATGTCGGTGTCGCGCAGGCTGCGGTCGACGCGGCCGTCGACCATCTCAACGAGCGCAGGCTGACGCACCTGCCCGCCGCCCGGGCCCGGATCGGCCGGGCCGACGCAGCTGTCGCGGCGGCACGACTGGCGGTGCGGGAGGCGGCGACCCGGGTCGACGAGGCGCCCGGTGAGCCTGAGACCAACCGCTGGGTATGGCGGGCGAAGCTGCTGGCCGGGACGACCGCCGCCGACGTGGCGGCGAGCATGCTGGAGGCAGCGGGCACCAGCGCAACCCGCCGCGGTCACGCTCTCGAACGGCTCTACCGCGACGCCCGCTGCGGCTCGTTGCAGCCGGCGACGTCGGACGTCTGCGCCGACTGGCTCGGCGTTGCGGCGCTCGGCGGCGATCCCGACTCGGAAGGCACGGGACCGCGATGGTGATCACCGTTCCGGCCGCATGCCTGCCGTTACTGATGGGTAGTAGTCAGGAATGACTGAGCCGCGGCCCGTTATCGCCGGTGTCGGCGTCACTCATCCACCCCCGTTGCGCCAAGACGACATGTGGCGAGATTTCTTCGCCGACCACTATGCCGGGGTACAGCGTGGACTGGCTAAACGGGTCTTCGCCAACGCTGGCGTGGTGACGCGTCACAGCGTGGTCAATCCGCTCCTGGAGGACGTGTCGCGCTGGTCGACCAAGGCGCGCATGGAGCGGTACCTGATCGAGGCGCTGCCCCTGGGCAAGGAGGCGGTGGCCGGCGCACTCGACGCGGCCGGCCTTGATCCGGCGCGGATCGGGCTGTTCGCCGTCTGCTCGTGTACCGGGTACGTCACCCCCGGCCTGGACATCCTGCTCGCCCGTGACTTCGGCATGTCCGCACAGACCCAACGGCTGTTCATCGGACACATGGGTTGCTACGCGGCGCTGCCGGGCCTCGGCGCGGTGACCGACTTCGTCGCCAGCCGTGGCCAACCGGCGCTGCTGCTATGCCTCGAACTGACCTCGCTGCACCTGCAACCGCCGACCAGGGATCCGCAGCAGATCGTCGCGCATGCGCTGTTCTCCGACGCCGCGGCCGCGGTGGCGGTCCTGCCCGCGGGCGGGGTCGGACCCGGGCGTGGGTACACGGTCCGTGAGGTCACGGCGGTCACCGACACGGCGACTGCCGACCACATGACGTGGGACGTTACCGACCTGGGCTTCCGGATGGGGCTCTCGCCACGGGTGCCTGATGTGCTTGCCGAGCACATCGGGCCGCTGGTGAGCGGGCTGCTCGAACGCCACGGACTGGCGCTGTCCGACATCGACGGCTGGGCGGTGCATCCGGGGGGCCCGAAAATTCTCGACGTCGTACGCGATGGTCTCGGCCTGTCCGAAGAGCAGATGACTCCGTCGCGCGACACCCTGGCCAACCACGGCAACTGCTCGTCGCCGACCGTGTTGCTGATCGCGGACGCGCTATGGCGCTCGCCGGTGCCGCCCCGCAATGTGGTCGCCCTGGCGTTCGGTCCAGGTCTGACGCTGTACGCCGCGCTGCTGTCCGCTGCCTAGCCGGTTCCGGCCCAGATGGACGTGCCGGGCGCCTGCGCCGTGGCGCCGGCCGGGCCGGCGAACACCAGGTGGACCGGGCCGAGCGAGTGGACCGGGCCGAGCGAGCCGAACGTAACGGTGCCGAGCGCACGTGGCATGACGGCGGCGGTCGGTCCCGGTACGCCTGGCGCGGCGCTGGGGGTTCGGGGGTCACCGGGGCCGCTGGCGGGTATGCCGACCGAGGGCGTGACCACTGCGGTGGGCTGCAGGTCCGATTGTGGCGGGCGCGTCGGCCAGGAGATGACGAAGAGGCTGGTGAGGGTTGCGATCGTCGCGATCAGAATGACCAGCAGCGGTACGCCCAGCGCGGGCATGTCTTCTTCGTCTCGGGGCCCAGGCTTGGCTCGCGGCAGGTGTAGTCGACGTCTCCAGCGCAGCTCGCGGGCCTGCCAGCGCAGCTCGCGGCGCACCCGCGTCGCTTCTCGGGCCAACTCCGAAGCGTCATCAGGGATGACGATCGCGCCCCACTCCGAGGGCAGTTCGGGCAGTTCGTCCGACGGCCAACCGCCGCCGTTTCCGCCGCTCAGCGTCCCCATGGCCGACTCCTTGTACCTGGCCTTTCACTGTCCCCCTTAAAGGCCGTGAAAGCCAGAGGTCAACTTTAGATCTTGTAATGGTCGATCTAACGCT
>JAOPWA010000089.1 GCA_025965915.1 Dactylosporangium sp.
CGTCGCGGCGGATCCTGTTGGCCGTGGGCGACCTGATGGTGGGTTGGCTGCTACAGCGCCAGGCTGAGGTGGCCCTCGCCGCGCTGGGCGCAGGCCCAACCTCGGACGCCGACCGCGCCTTCTACGAGGGCAAGATCTCTTCGGCCCGTTTCTTCGCCCGTGAGGTGCTGCCGCGACTGTCGAGCGACCGCCGCATCGTGGCGAACACCACCCTCGACGTCATGGACCTCGCGGAGGAGTCCTTCTAACGCTGTGATACCGCAAGGGCGCCCTACCAAGGCCAATGGTGGGGCGCCCGCGTATCGCGGGCCGTGCGTGGGTACTAGGCGTCCGCGCGGGCGGTGTGGGCGGCACTCAGCGGGGCCGCCCGAAGGCCCCAATCGTTCCATTTCGCCTCTGATGTGTGCACCGCCGCGCTTGCCGTACGCAGGCCGGCCGGATCGGCGCCCTCGGGGTCGAGCATGGTCGAGAGTTGCGACAGGCCCGGGTTGTGACCCACCAGCAGCACCGTGCCGACGTTGGCATCCACGTCACTGACCAGATGCAGCAGTTCGAGCGCGGACGCGGCGTAGATCTTTTCGTCGTAGCGGACCTCGGGCGCCTTGGTCAGTGCCAATGCCACGCCGTGCCATGTCTCTCGCGCCCGTCGGGCGGGCGAGCAGAGGACAAGGTCCGGAGGGTACGTGCGGTGCGACAGCCATGCGCCCGCCGCGGCGGCGTCGGCGTGACCTCGAGCGGTGAGCGGCCGGTCGAAGTCCGCCGATTCCTGCGGATTGGCCGCCTTCGCATGCCGCAGGATCACGAGTGTTCGTGTCGTCACACGACAATCCTTGCACCGCAACCGCGATCGTGTGCGGGCGTCACCCGACTCACCCGTACGAGGGCGAGATTCTCAGGCGTAGAGGGCGAAGTACAGGGCCACATGGTGGCAGATCGCCGCGACCAGGGTGCAGGCGTGGAAGAACTCGTGGTGGCCGAACACCGTCGGCCACGGGTTGGGCCGCCGCAGCGCGTAGAAGACCGCGCCGACGCT
The DNA here is from genome assembly GCA_025965915.1 of Dactylosporangium sp. GTDB lineage: Bacteria > Actinomycetota > Actinomycetes > Mycobacteriales > Micromonosporaceae > Planosporangium. Next base: position 1,034 of record JAOPWA010000089.1, read on the forward strand.
GTACGCGGCGCCGCCGACCGCCAGTAGGACGAGCGTGGTCACTCCACCCTTGTGCAGGATGTCCGGGAGGACGGCGACCGCCACCCAACCCAGCGCGAGGTAGAGCGGGGCGGACAGCCACCGCCGCCCGTGCGGGTACGCCATCTTCAGGATCACGCCGGCGATGGCTCCGGCCCACACGGTCGCGAGGAGGATAGTCGCCAGCCTCGTCGGCAACAGCAGTACGCAGAACGGCGTGTACGTGCCGGCGATGAAGATGAAGATCATGGAGTGGTCCAGGCGCCGCATGATCTTGTAGCCGCGCTCCGACCATACCCGCCGGTGGTAGAGAGCGCTGGTGGTGAACAGGGCGCAGACCGTGACGCTGTAGATGAGGCAGCTGAGCAGCGGTGCCCAACCAGGTCGGGTGGCGGCCAGTGAGCAGAGCACTAGGCCGCAGATGACGGCGACGCCAGCGGCGTACGCATGCAGCCAGCCGCGCATACGCGGCTTGCCGATGTCGACCGGCCGCAGCCGGGGAGCGGTGTTCGTGGTCACCACCCAAGGTTACGATAGCGTAGGTTACTTAGTCGTCGTGAGCTGAACCACGCACAGCTTTCGATGTGCTGAACATCGTCAGTCGGTGTCGAGGCCGCGCAGAACGAGCGGCAGTCGTGCGGCGCCGCCCGTGACTACCCGCACCGGTACGCCCCAGTCCTGCCGGGTGAGGTGGCACGCTGCGTGTGCCGAGTCCGCGTCGCAGGTGGCGGCCTGAGCGACCACCTGCAGCACGCCCGTGCCGACGGATTCGGAGACGACGAGCCTCCGCCGCAGGTCGCTGCCCTCGCCCGCCCCTTCGACGAGCAGATCGGGCGGGGACGTGGACACCTGCAGACGCGTCGGTGGACCGAACGAGTCGTCCAGCTTCTGCCCGGGTGCCGGCGAGAACACCACGTCGAGGACGACTTCGCCGGGCGCCAGGTCGGTGACCGGCCGCTCGGTACGCTGCCGCGCCCCCTGGACGTCATCGACGACCGCGTCCGCGTCGATGCGGACCAGACGGTGTGCGGCGGACTCGACCACGTACACCTCAGCGGCGGTCGTACTGACCAGGTCACTCGGCTCCGCCAGGCCAATCGCGACCGTGGTGACCAGACGCGTCGCGGGGTCGTAGCGGCGTACCGCGCCGTTGTAGGTATCGGCGACCAGTACGGTCCCGTCGGTGAGAGCCAGCACGCCCAACGGGTGCTGCAACAACGCGCCGGCCGCCGGCCCGTCGACGTGGCCGAAATCGAACAGCCCCTGCCCGACCGCGGTGTGCAACTCGCCGTCCGCGATCCAGCGCAGCGCACTGGACTCGCTGTCGGCGATCCACAGCGTCGTGCCGTCCGGCGACGTCGAAAGGCCGGACGGCTGCGCCATCCACGCCTCGTGCAGCGGCCCGTCGCGCAGCGCCTCCACGGTCGTGCCGGCGTACGTGCCCGCCGTACGGGTCGCCGGGTCGAACCACCACAGCTGATGGATGCCGGCCATCGCGATGACGACCCGGCCGTCGAAGTAGGCCACGTCCCACGGCGAGGACAGGTCGACGGCGAGCGCGTCGTGGGTGTCGCAGTCGACCGTGCCGCGCCATTGCCGGCCACTGCCGGCGACGGTGTACACCTCGCCGGTGTCCAGCCGCACCCCGCGCAGCAGATGGTTGACGGTGTCTGCCACGACCACGTCGTAGCCGGCCAACTCGGCCACCCGCGGCGGGAGCACGCACAGGCCGCTGGGCTCGGAGAACTCCGCCGCGCCCGGCTTGCCGTCGGTCCGCCCGCGCCTGCCCGTACCGATCCGGCGAAGTTCGGTTTGCCCGTCCGCCGCCAGTTCGACGAGCGAATGCTGCGCCGAGTCGGCGACCAGGAACGTGCCGCCTTCGAGCACCGCGGCCTTGCCGGGAAAGCGCAGCGCCGTGGGTGGTTCATTGACGGGTACGTCCGCAGCCTCGCCGCGTCGCAGCGTGCCCTTCGCCTCGTGAGCGGCGATGAGCTCGTCGAACAGCCGGGCCAGGCCCTCGGCGTGTCCCTCGCCGGCCATCGACGCGACGACGTAACCCTCGGGGTCGATCACGGTCAGCGTCGGCCAGGCCTTCGCCGCGTACTCCTGCCACATCCGCATCGTGGGGTCGTCGAGAACCGGGTGGCTCACGCCGTACCGCTCGACGGCCGCTGCCAGCGCCTGGGGGTCCTTCTCGTGCTCGAACTTCGGCGAGTGCACGCCGATGGTGACGAGCACGTCGGCGTACTTGTCCTCCAGCGGGCGTAGTTCATCGAGCACGTGCAGGCAGTTGACGCAGCAGAAGGTCCAAAAGTCGAGCAAAGTGATCTTACCGCGCAGGTCGGCGAGGGTCAGCTCGCGGCCGCCGGTGTTCAGCCAGGCACGGCCGCGCAGTTCAGGGGCGCGTACGCGGGGAGTCACAGACCTACTTCTGGCCGTGCGGTCGCAGGCAGAGCACGTCGTCCTTGCTGCCCTTGTGTGAGACGACCACGAAGGGCTGGTTGGGATCGGCGCATTCGGACTGCTGCTTGACCTTGGCGATGACGTCGTAGGCGCCGCTGTCGGAGCAGGAAGCCTTGACCGCTTTGCTACCGCTCTGCTTCACGCAGTCGTTGATCGCGAAGTCCACGCTCGAGCCACGCATCGTCAACGTGAGCACTGTGCCGACGGCGGCGAGCACGACGACCGCCGCGACCAGCGCGAGTATCAGCAGAAGACGCTTGTTCTTACCCTCGGGTGCCGGGCCGAACCCGTCGTCGCCGTTCCCCGCTGATGTCGGGTCGCTGTAGCCCTGGTCCGGCCGCGGGTAGTCCTGCGGACCGCCGTAGCCCTGCGGACCGCCGTAGCCCTGCGGGTCGCCATAGCCCTGAGGGTCGTAGCTCTGCGCGGGCGGACCGCTCGGCGTGCCGTAGATGTTGTTCGGCATCTCGCGCTGCGGCTGGAACGGGGGAGCCGGGTAACCGGGTGGGCCCTGGGCGGAGTAGCCCTCGCTCGGCGGCCCGTACTGCTGACCCGGGTTGTAGGCCTGGGTTTGCTGGCCGTACTCCTGACCGGGGTTGTAGGCCTGTGTCTGCTGGCCGTACTCCTGACCGGGGTTGTAGGCCTGCGCCTGCTGGCCGTACTCCGGTCCCGGCTGACCGTAAGCCTGTGGCGCCGGCGCGCCCGGCGGAAAGGCCGGGAAGCCGCCGGGCGGCGGTGAAACCTGGGCGTACCCCGCTGCCGGCGAGACCTGGGCCTGTCCGGGCGCCTGCGGGCCGGGCGCCTGCGGGCCGGGTGCCTGCGGGCCGGGGACCTGTGCCGCCCCGGTGGCCCGGGGTGGCACCGAAGCGCTGCCCGATGCCGGGGGCGTCATGTATCCCTGTGGCGGTGGGCCGGCGGGCGGGAACGGCCCCGGCCGGCTGCTCTGCGCATCTGGTGGCACCTGCTGCCACTCCTCGTGCTCATCCATCGCCGCCGGTCGAGGCGAAGAGGGCTGCACCGACGCGCTTCCCCTGGCTTGCGGTACCGAGGCCCGGGCACGCGCCGTGCCGCTCTCCTCGGTGGGTCGGGGCTCGTCCGAGTCGGGTGCGGACCCCCAAGGTGAGCCCGCACCCGCATAGCCTTCCGCCGGCTCGTGGCCGGTCGGGCTGGCGTCGTGCGACATGCGTGCCTCCTCCATCGCGTACCTAACCACCCAGCTGGAACGAATCCGCTCGGCGACGATGGGGCGTCCCCAGGGTGGCAGTGCTCAACCTACCTGGCACCTGCCACCGCCGGGGTGTGGGCGTCACTACCGCACCCCAAAAAGCGTCGACCCGGCCGGGCGAGGCCCGGCCGGGTCGACGGTGATGAGTGAACAAGGTCAGCGGCTGGCGAGGTCCATCAGTTCGGCGCGGACGGCGCGCGACCGGATCCCGGATAGGGCACGCTCGATCGCCTCGCGGCGACGGGCGGCGTTGCGCCGGGCGCGGTATCGGTTCATCAAGGTGCTCATCGCGTTCGCTCCAGGTAGTGCCGTTTGGTGTAACTCCATTAAAGCGGATTAACAGTTACCTCCGCCATCGATTATTAGGTGATCTGGCGCACCAGGCGACGATTCGAAGGATACTCGGTCATGGCGCCTGGGTTGCGAAGGGGGAGCCGGCACGAAAACGGCCCCCGTACCCGGCTGTGAGCCAGATACGGGGGCCGCCGCCGTGCGCGGGCGTCAACCCCAGGCGAGCAGAGCCGCCTCGGGATCGGACAGGAAGGCGCCGACGTCGCGGAGGAATTTCGAGCCCAGTTCCCCGTCGATGATGCGATGGTCGAACGACAGGCCGAGCGTGGTCACCTGCCGTACCTTGATCTTGCCCTTGTGCACCCACGGCATTTCGCGGACGGCGCCGAAGGCCAGAATCGCCGCCTCACCCGGCGGCAGGATCGGGGTTCCGGTGTCGACCCCGAACACACCGACGTTGGTGATCGTGAACGTGCCGGCGGTCATATCGGCCGGCGACGTACGCCCTTCCTTGGCGGTGCCGACCAGAGCGGTCATGGCGTCGGCCAACTCGCGCAGGGTGAGCCGGCCGGCGTCCTTGATGTTGGGCACGATCAGGCCGCGCTCGGTCGCCGCCGCGATGCCGAGGTTGACGTACTCCTTGACGACGATCTCATCGCCGTTCCAGCTCGAGTTGACCATCGGGTACCGCTTGATGGCGACCAGGACCGCCTTCGCGACCAGCAATAGCGGGGAGACCCGTACGCCCCGCCAGTCGGACAGTTCGCGCAACCGATCAAGGGCACGCATCGAGCGGGTCACGTCGACCGTCAGGAACTCGGTGACGTGCGGCGCGGTGAACGCGCTGGCCACCATGTTCTCCGCGGTCAGCTTGCGGACCCCCTTGACCGGGATGCGCTGCTCCCGGTCGGGCCCGAAGCTCGGCAGGCGGACCGGAGACGGTGTGGCGCTGGTCGACGTCTGCTGCTGGATCGCCTGCTGCACGTCGTCGCGGGTGATCGAACCGTTCGGCCCGGTCCCGCTCAGCCCGAACAGGTCGACGCCGAGATCCTTGGCGAGCTTGCGTACCGGCGGTTTGGCGAGAGGCCGGTCCACGCCAATCCGCCCCTCTTGCGCGGGAGGAGCACCCTCTTGCGCAGGCGGGACACCCTCTTGGCGCTGAGGTGGCGAGAGGGGCCCCTTCTGGGGGGCGGGAGAAGTCGCCCGCGGGCGCCGCGCGGCGACCGTGTTCTTCGGGCCGTACCCCACGAGCACCGCGGTCCGCCCGCCGGGCGCCGGCCCGCCGATCAGGCCCGGCTCGACCGCACCCTCCTGCGGTGCGATCTCGACGGCCGCGAGCGCCGCCGCCGACGGCGTGCGGGTGGCTGAGCCATTCGAGCCGGAGTGCTGCTCGATCGGGCCGGCGGTGGGGTCGGTGTCGATGGCGATGATCGGGGTGCCGACCTCGACCGTCTCGCCCTCGGCGTGGAAGATGGCGCTGACCTGGCCGGCCCACTTCGCCGGGATCTCGACCGCTGCCTTCGCCGTCTCGACCTCGACGATCGGCTGGTTGAGCTCGATGGTGTCGCCGACGCTCACCAGCCACTTGAGGATCTCGCCCTCGGCGAGACCCTCGCCGAGGTCGGGCAGCGGAAACTCCTTGATTCGCGACATCGTCACCACCCGAACGTCCGGTCGACGCCGTCGAGTATCCGGTCCAGGTCGGGCAGGAACTCCTCCTCGACCCGGGCGGCCGGGTACGGCGTGTCGAAACCGGTGACGCGCAGCACGGGGGCTTCCAGGGAGTAGAAGCAGTGCTCGGTCACGCGGGCCGCCACCTCGGCGCCGATACCCAGGTTGGACGGGGCCTCGTGGACCACGACCAGCCGGCCGGTCTTGCGGACCGACTCGTACACCGGCCCCAGATCCAGCGGTGACAGTGAGCGTAGGTCGACCACCTCGAGCGAGCGCTCGCCCTCGACCGCGGTCGCCGCCTCCACCGCGGTGCGGACCATCGGCCCGTACGCGACGACGGTGCAGTCGGTGCCGGGACGCACCACCCGAGCGGCGTGCAGGGGGAAAGGCTGGGCCTGGCTGTCGGTCTCGACCTCGCCCTTCTCCCAGTAGCGCCGCTTGGGCTCCAGGAAGACGATCGGGTCGTCGGACGCGATGGCCTGCTGAATCATCCAGTACGCGTCATTCGGGCTGGCGCACGAGACGACTTTGAGCCCGGCGGTGTGCGCGAAGTATGCCTCCGGTGACTCCGAGTGGTGCTCGACCGCGCCGATACCGCCGCCGAACGGGATGCGGATCACGATCGGCATCCGTACCTTGCCCTGCGACCGGTAGTGCATCTTCGCCACCTGGGTCACGATCTGGTTGTACGCCGGGTAGACGAAACCGTCGAACTGGATCTCGCAGACCGGCCGGTATCCGCGGATGGCCAGGCCAACGGCGGTGCCGATGATGCCCGACTCGGCCAGCGGCGTGTCGATGACGCGCTCTTCACCGAAGTCCTTCTGCAGCCCGTCGGTGATGCGGAAGACGCCGCCGAGCTTGCCGACGTCCTCGCCCATGATGAGCACCTTGTCGTCGCCTTCGAGGGCGCGCCGCAGGCCGGTGTTGAGGGCCTTGCCGAGGGTGAGGGTCTCGGTCATCAGTGTCCACTCCCCTCGAAGGACGCAAGGTAAGCCGACAGTTGCTCGCGCTGCTCGTCCAGCAGCGGCGAGCCCTCGGCGTAGACGTGGTCGAACATGCTCAGCGGCTGCGGGTCGGGCATGTTGAGCACCCGCTCGCGCAGGTGCACGGCCTGCCTCCGGGCGTCCTCGTCGACCTCCTCGAAGAACGCCGGGTCAGCCACCTTCTGCCTTTCCAGGAACGCCCGGACCCGGGCGATCGGGTCCTTGGCCTGCCAGGCCTCGACCTCGCTGGCGATGCGGTAGCGGGTCGGGTCGTCGGACGTCGTGTGGGCACCCATGCGGTAGGTGTACGCCTCGATCAGCGTCGGGCCCTGCCCCTGCCGTGCGTTGTCGAGCGCGTCGCGGGTCACCGCGTACACGGCGAGCACGTCGTTGCCGTCGACGCGGATTCCAGGGAAGCCGAAACCGGCGGCCCGCTGGAAGAGCGGCACCCGGGTCTGGCGCTCCAGCGGCTCCGAGATCGCGTACTGGTTGTTCTGGCAGAAGAAGACGATGGGGGTGTTGAACACGCTCGACCAGACGAACGCCTCGTTCACGTCGCCCTGGCTGGTCGCACCGTCACCGAAGTAGGCGATGACCGCCTCGCCGTCCGGGCCGCCGACCTTGCCGTCCTTGGCCACACCCATGGCGTACCCGGTCGCGTGCAGGGTCTGGGCGCCGATGACGATCGTGTACATGTTGAACTTGAACTCGTTGGGGTCCCATCCGCCCTGGTCGACGCCGCGGAACAGGCCGAGCGGCATGATCGGGTCGATGCCGCGGCAGTAGAGCACGCCGTGTTCGCGGTAGGTCGGGAACGCCATGTCCTGTGGGCGCAGCGCCCGGCCGGAGCCGACCTGGGCCGCCTCCTGGCCCAGCAGGCTGGCCCAGAGGCCCAGCTCGCCCTGGCGTTGCAGGGCCGTCGCCTCGGCGTCGAGTCGCCGGACGATGACGAGGTCGCGGTAGAGACCGCGATAGTCCTCGTCGGTGAAGTCGACCGCGTACGAGGGGTGGTCGACCCGCTCTCCTTCGGGGGTGAGCAGCTGCACGAACTCCGGCGCCGGAGTGGGTTTCGTCCTGCGCGTCGTCCGGGCCGGGGCTCCGTCGCCCTTAGCCATCCGTTTCTCCCTGTCGTGTCTCGCGTCGGCAACGGGGTGGCCCTGCCGACCAGCGGATTGCGAGCTGGCGCGGCCGGCCCGGTCGGGGCCGTGCGCAGCTTCGGACGCGGCGGGACTTCGCGGACCCCGTCGCGGCCGGGAGTGACGACCCGGAGCGTTGCTCGCAGGGTATGCGGGTCCTGACCGGTGCCGTCCCCATCAGCATGGCAGAAGGGGTGACCCTCCCCACAGTCCGGATCGGTGGTCTCTCGGTTGCGATGATCGCGGGTCGGACAAACAGTCTGGTTCCCTACGGTCGGAAACTTGCCACACTCACACCGAGTCGTGGGCTCGTAACGCGCGTTGAATATATGACGCTGTCCACCGCAGCGCCCGGTTTCGGCCGGTGCGGCACCTCCGTGCCCGCATGCCGAGGCGAGCAGTCCGTACTCGAAGGAGTCGTTACGTGTCGGGCCACGAGCCACGCCGCATAGTCCGGCACCGTGTCAGCCGGCACCGCTCCACGGCTGTGATCCGCCCGTACCCGATTGCTGTCGCGGTGCTGGTCACGCTGGCTTCCGCCCCGATGCTCGCCGCGGTGCTGGTCGGGTCGGCGTCGCTCATCAGTACTTCGCACCCGCGTTCCCCTGCCGCGGCGGACGCGCCGACGGCCCCGGTCGTGGTGCCCGGTCGCCGCGACGCCGCGACACCGCCCCCGGTAGGGACCGCGCCCACGGAGACGCCGACCCCGGCACCCGCGACGACACCCGCGTCCACCGCCGGAACCGGCGAGCCGGCACCCGCGGCCGGTGACGCGGTGACGGTGGGACCGCAGTCGAAGCTGCGCGCGGAGTCGACCCGGGTCGGCGGTTCGAGTTCGGGTACCTCGTCGAGGTGGCGCAGATCGCCGTCGACACCCAGCGGCCCCGGCCCGTCACCGAGCACCCCGCCGAGTACCCCCGCGCCCAGCGCGCAGCCCAATCCGGCGCCCAGTGCGCCGCCCAGCCCTTCGCCGACGCCGGAAGGCGTTGTCGCAACCCTCGTCGGGGTGACCGGGGGTCTGCTGGGGGTCAGTGGCCTCCTCGGTGGCCACTGACCGCTGTCTGCCACCAGGGGCGGGCCGGTACGAGCGCGGTATTTCATTGCCGGAAACGGTGTCGCGAGCGCGGCAACGGGGTCACTATGAGCGCATGACGCAGACTCTTCCGTCCACGCGAGGGACGTCCGCGGTGCTGATCCGGAGCTACCGTCCCACCGACCACAGTGCTTGCCGGCGTCTATGGGCGGAGTTGACGTCCGAGCATCGCCGGCTCTATCCGGGGGCACCGCCGGTCCCCGCCGCCACGCCTGCGGCAGTGGGTGAGTTCGGGGTCGCGCCTACGGCGGCCGACGCGGCGACCGGCGCGGGCTTCGAGGAGTACCTGACGCGGCTGGACCTGTCGGGCATGTGGGTGGCCGAGCACGCCGACGAGGGCGTGGTCGGGTTCGTCGGGCTGATCCTGCAGGGCCGGGCCGGCGCCATCGACCCGGTTGTGGTCACCGCCGAACTCCGCGGCCAGGGTATCGGCCGGGCTCTTCTCGGGCACGTCGCCGGGCAGGCCCACCGCCGCGGCATGCGGGAGCTGACGATCTCACCCGCCTTACGCAACCTCGAAGCGGTCCGCTGCCTCTACCGGGCCGGGTTCGACGCGGCGGCCACGGTGACCCTCGCCCTCGATCTGACCCGACGCAACGGCCAGTGGCGCGACGGACTGGACCTCCACGGAATCCGCTTCCGGTACTGACCGCATTGGGCGCACCCAGTACCGGACGACGAACTCGAGCGCAATCGTCCTCGCTGGATCTGTGGATGAGCTGTCCACAGCACAAAACCCATGATATTGATCATGCGTGCGTCCGGGCAGGCTCGACGACCATGAGCTTCCCGACGACTCGCGTCACCCTGCACACACCGACCGATCTGTTGGCCGCCGTGCCCTATCTGCTGGGCTTCCATCCCGCGGACAGCGTGGTGGTCGTCGGCCTGTCCGGCACCCGGGTCGTGTTCACCGCACGCGCTGACCTGCCCCCGCCTGAGGTGCCACCGGACCAGGCCCTGGCACTCGCCGACCAACTCGGGGAGGTGCTCGCCGGCCAGCGCGTCGACGTGGCACTGATCATCGGGTACGGCGAGGGAGCCGCCGTCACCCGCGCAGTGTTCCCGCTGCGCGACGCGCTGCGCGGCTACGGGGTGTCGGTGGGTGAGATGCTGCGCACCGATGGCGGACGTTACTGGTCCTACCTGTGCGGATCGGTGCAGTGCTGCCCGGCGGAGGGCACGCCGTACGACGCGACCGGCACCGAGGTGGCCGCCGCTGCCACCTACGCCGGCCAGGTCGCGCTACCTGACCGCGCCGCTCTCGAGCGCAGTCTGACGCCGGTCGAGGGTGCGGAGCGGGAGGCGATGGAGCGGGCCACCGAGCGGGCCGCTCGGGACCTCGCCGCCGACGTGGCCGACAAGGCCGACACTGACCAGGAAGCCGACCGCGGCGACCGGGCCGACGCGGCCGGCGACCGGCGCCGTGACGGGCTGAGGGTTCTCGCCCTCGCCGTCCGCCGCTACGTCGACGGCGGCCGCCTCACAGACGACGAGCTGGCCCGGCTCACCCTGCTGCTCGTACGCATCGACGTACGCGACCTGTGCTGGGCACGGATCACCATCGCGGGTGATCAGCTCGACGCGCACCTCGAACTGTGGCGTGACGTCACCCGCCGTGCGCGGGCCGATCTGGTCGCGGCCCCGGCAACACTCCTCGGTTACGCGGCCTGGCGGGCCGGCAACGGGGCGCTGGCCTGGATCGCGGTGCAGCGTGCGCTGGAGGCCAACCCGGCCTACTCGTTGGCGCAGCTGCTCGGCGAGGCCCTGGACCGGGCGCTGCCGCCGTCGCTGCTCGATGAGCGGCCCGCACCCCAGCGCCGCAGGCGTCGTCGCCGGGGCCGGCCCGCGCGTACCGGCTGAACCTCAGTCGGTGCTGATCCGCTTGTCTCCGGCGTAGACGTTCATTCTCGTTCCGCGTAGAAAACCGACCAGTCCGAGGCCGGCCTCCGTGGCAAGGTCAATGGCGAGCGTGCTCGGCGCGGAGACGGCGGCGAGGATCGGAATGCCGGCCATGGTGGCCTTCTGGGTCAGCTCGAAACTGGCCCGGCCGCTGACGAGAAGTACGTGTCCGGCGAGCGGCAGCCGTCCCTCACGCACGGCCCACCCGACCACCTTGTCCACCGCGTTGTGACGGCCCACGTCCTCGCGAAGGCACACCAGCTTGCCGTCGGCGGTGAACAGCCCGGCCGCGTGCAAGCCGCCGGTGCGTTGGAAGACAGCCTGGCCGGCGGCGAGACGGTCCGGCAGTTCGGCGAGCAACGCGGCCGGGACCACTGTCGGGTCGGCCGCGACGTCGAAACGGGAGCGCGTACGGACCGCGTCGATGCTGGCCTTGCCGCAGATGCCGCACGAGGAGGTGGTGTAGAAGTTGCGCGTCGGGTCGGTCTGCGGCGGCGCGACGCCGGGCGACAGGACGACATCCACGACGTTGTACGTGTTCGGCGCGTCGTCGCCGGCGCACAGCTGGGCGGTATGCACGTCCTCGGCGCTCCCGATGATCCCCTCGGTGAGCAGGAACCCGATCGCCAGGTCCAGGTCGTCACCGGGGGTGCGCATCGTGACGGCGAGGGGACTTCGCTTGGCCGGTCCGGCCGGTCCCACGCGGATTTCCAGCGGCTCCTCCGCCGCCACGTGGTCGGGGGATCGACGGACCGTTGGAGTGGCACCCGCGGTATCAATCCGGGTGACCGTGTGCCTGACGTTTCGGCGTGCCATCCGTCCATTCTGCGCACACCGGGGCGGGCACGCGCCGATCGGACGGGCAAACTGTACCGATGACGGCTGGGTACGCGGCGATAGTGCTGGCTGGAGGTGGCGGTCGCCGGCTGGGCGGGCGCGACAAGCCGGCGCTGCCGGTCGGCGGCAGGCCGATGGTGCGTCGGGTCCTCGATGCGGTGGCTGGCGCGTCGCCCCGGGTCGTGGTCGGGCCGGCGAGACCTGATCTGCCTCCGGACGTTCTCCAGGTGCGGGAGCGGCCGCCCGGCGGTGGCCCGGTCGCGGCCCTCGCCGAAGGGCTGGCGGCTTTGAACGCGGAGGTCGGGCGCAGTGCGGGGGCGGACGCCGGCTCGATCTCCGGCATGGACGGCGGGTTCGTCGCGGTGCTCGCCGCCGACCTGCCGTTCCTCACGTCCACGGACATCGACGCCCTGCGGCGGGCCGCGGCGACGGGCGACCATGATGGAGCCGTCCTACTCGACGCGGACGGCCGGCAGCAGTGGCTGTGCGGAGTGTGGCGTACCGGTGCGCTCCGCAGCCGACTGGCCGAGCTGAACCCGCCGGCCGGGCAGTCGATGCGTACCCTCGTATCCGGCCTGCGCCCGCAAGGCGTCGACCGTCGCGAGCTCGTCGGGCCGCCGCCGTGGTACGACTGTGACACCGAAGACGACTATCGACGTGCAGAGGAGTGGGCGTGAGCGTGCTGGATGACTGGACCGCCGAGGTACGCGCCGCGCTGGAGTTGGCGCCGGCCCATCCCGACGAGCACAAGCTCGTCCTCGACCTCGCCCGCGACGTTGCCCACGGGGTGCTCCGGCCGGCAGCCCCGGTGTCGGCGTACCTTCTCGGCCTTGCCGTCGGGCGCGGGGCCGACCCCGCGGCGTCCGCCGCCGCTATCAGCGAGCTTGCCGTCCGCTGGGCCGCGCAGCGGCCCGGTGGCGCTGAGTGAGCGACGGGTGAGCCCCGGCCGGGGGACGTGGGTGAGCACCGGCCTGGGTCATGGGTGGGTGCCAGCCCGGGTCGTGGGTGAGCACCGGCCGGGCGAAGAGTGAGCGGTCGGGCCTATCGCGTCACTCGATAGGGTGTGGGCTGTGGGATGGAGACGATCATGACCGCTGAGCTGACGGATGGGACCGGGTCGCCGCCCGCGGAAGCGCTCCTGCTCGACGAGGAGGACACCGCCGCCGGTGCCGATCTGAAGGGCAAGGTGCGGGAGGCGTGGCAGGACTTCGCGCGCACTCTCGCGGCGGTCCTGCGGCAACTGGCACCCGGCACCATCCTCGACGTGACCCTCGACCCGACCGCGTCGGGTACGGGCGACGCCGTGTACGAGGTTCGGATCACGGCCGGCGAGTCGGGTGAGCTGACCGCGCTGGCGGTGGCCAACGCTCTGCTGCCCGAGGGGTACCGGCTCGACCGTAACGCCGTCGGCGCCCTGGTGGCGCTGGGTTGGTCACCACCGGGGGTGCTTGACAGCTCCGGCAACTTCTTCGGTCTGCGCCTGCCCGTCTCCGACTCCAGCCGCCTGGCGGTCGTCGTCTCCCGGACGTTACGTGACGTGTACGGGGCGCCGCACCCGGCCTTCCTCACCTACGAGGCCACCGGCCGCGACGGTGACGCCGTGCACATTCCGGCGCTGGGCGCCGCGCGGCTGCTGAGCGCGGAGGAAGTCGACGAGGGCGGCGACGAGGCCGCCACCGACCGGGCCGTGGTCCGACTAGGTGACGACGTGGTCAAGCTGCCGCTCGCCGACCAGGTCGCCGCCGTCGTCGCGACGCTACTCAAGACCACCCCGGACGCGCTGACGATGGACCCCGACGGTGACATCGGTATCCGCGCGGGCTCGGCCATGGTCTTCGTGCGAGTACGCGACAACCCGCCGCTGATCGACGTGTTCTCCCCGATCCTCACCGAGATCCAGCCGAGCCAGCAGCTCTACGTCAAGCTGTCCGAGTTGACCAACCGGATGCCGATCGGCCGGCTGTACTGCACCGGTGACACCGTCTGGGCGTCCGTGCCGGTGTTCGGCCGTGACTTCCAGCCCACGCACTTGATGCTCGCCGTCCAGGTCATGACCGGGCTCGCCGACGAGCTGGACGACCGGCTGCACGGTGAGTTCGGCGGCAGGCGCTTCTTCAGTGAGGGCGACAAGCCGGCGTCCATCGGCAAGGGCGGCGAGCGTACGGGCATGTACCTCTGACTTTCCCGCGATCTTGGACACATGACGGGCCCACAGCACCGTCAAGTGTCCAAGAACTGCGAGGTCAAGAGGTGAGGGGAACCTCGGTCAGGGTCGCCAGGGAGCCTGCGTCGTGGGCTGAAAGCGACGTGTCGGAGACCGTCCAGAGCACGTCGCCGATCACCAGCGAACGCCGGATCTGTTCGCCGCGCGAGCTTGCGACCCTTCCGACGGGAGCGATCGAGCCGGCGGACAGGCGTAGTGCCAGTGCGCCCAGGTCGGCACCGCGAACCAGGTCACCGGGCGCCACCACCGGCACCACGAGTAGCCCGGTCGCCGGCCAGTACAGGAACGCGTGCGGGTCGAACTCGGCCTCGGTGTACCCGCCCGGAATCGCGTACTGCCTAGGCGGGTCGGCCTGGACGGGTCGGCGACATTGAACAGCGACACCTGCATGCCCTTGCGCCGGCCGTTGTCATCGGCGTCCTGCCCGACTCCGATGAGGCGGCCGTCCCCGGCCGGGTGCAGGTACGCCGAGTAGCCGTTGATCTTCAGTTCGCCGGTGACCCTCGGCTGTGCGGCGTCATGCAGGTCCACCACGTACAGCGGGTCGGTCTGGCGGAACGTCACCACGTAACCCGTCGGGCCGACGAAGCGCACGGCGTAGATCCGCTCTCCCTTGCCGAGACCGCCGACCAGGAGCAGCCGGGACCCGACGGTCGGAGCCGACGGATTCGGTTCGCCGGGACGAATCGAATCGCGTGCGACCGTTGGAACGCCGGGCTGAGGGGCTCCCCGGGTCAGTACCAGTGCCTGATCGTCGGCCAGGAGCAGGTTGCTGTCGAAGCCTTCCTGGTCCAGGACCAGCGACCCGGTGATCTGACGGCTGGCGGCGTCGACGACGCGTAGCGTTCCGCGCGAGATGGTGACGATGCGTCGCCCGTCCGTCTTCACCAGATCTGGTTCGTCCACTCCGGCCTCGTGGGTGTTGGTGCCGGAGTGACCGGGAGCGGCGGGCAGCGCCTGCACCTTGTCGGAATTGCCCTGCGCGCCGGCTGCCGCCTTGGCGCCCGGGCCCGCCATGTCGCCTACGGCGTATCCGAGAAATTGGTCAGTGGGAAGCCCATAGGGGCCGACCGACTCCCGGGCCGCCGCGCGCAGGCCGGAAAGGCCGCCGCGCGCAGGCCGGAAAGGAGGTCGGCGCAGTTGTCGAAGGCGACCAGCCGAAGTGGAGGCACAGCCGGGTCGTGATGGACGCCGGCCGGTCGGCTGGAGGTACAGCCGGCGAGAAGCGCGAGTGCGACGGCGAATGAAAGAACGACGCGAGGAGCTTTCGGATCTCCGGTCATGCCGCTTCGAAGCCGGAAGGCCGCGCTCTCGTTCCGGTGCTCAGCTGACCGGGGCAGGTGACGCGGACACCGAATCGATCAGCCGGGACAGCACGATCATGCTTCGCGTCGAGGTCACGAACGGCTCCGCGCGCAGGCGTTCCAGGGCCTGCTCGAGGTGGGCGATGTCGGCCGCGCGCAGGTGGACCAGCGCGTCGGCTTCCCCGGAGACGGTATACGCCCCGACGACGGCCGGGTCCTTGCGCGCCATCGCGGCGAGTTGGGCCGGCGTGGTGCGGCCGGTGCAGAACAGCTCGACGAAGGCCTCCGTCGTCCAGCCCACCGCCGCCGGATCGATGACGGCGGTGAATCCCCTGATCACACCGGTTGCACGTAGCCGATCCACGCGCCGCTTGACCGCCGGTGCGGACAGTGAGACCTTGGCGCCGATGTCGGCGTACGACGACCGGGCGTCGCTGATCAATGACGCAATGATCTGCTGGTCTGTGGCGTCTATCTGCAACGAACCGCTCCTGTAACGCAATAACTTCGGCTATTAACGCCACTTCAGCGTACCTACCCTTGATTATCGTGAACCCTGAGGAGCGGAAGGCGCGCAGCCGGACATACCTGATGTGCCCGCCGGAGCACTTCGCGGTGGAGTACGTCATCAATCCTTGGATGGACACCTCCGCTCCCGTTGACGCGGAGCTCGCCCTCAAGCAGTGGCAGTTGCTGTGCGAGACCCTCGTGCGGCTCGGCCATACCGTTCACGTGCTGCCGGCGGAGGCCGGCCTGCCGGACATGGTGTACGCGGCCAACGGCGCGTTCAGCGTCGACGGCGTGGTGTACGGCGCCCGGTTCCGGTACCCGCAGCGGATCGCGGAGGCAGCGGCGCACCGTGCTTTCTACTCCTCTTGGCGCTTTGTCGAGCCGACCGAGATCAACGAGGGTGAGGGTGACTTCGCGTACCTGCCGGAGGCGCACGGCGGGCTGATCCTCGCCGGATACGGCTTCCGCACCGAATCCACGGCGCACGCGGAGGCGCAGGAGGCGCTCGGGCGCCCGTCGGTCTCGCTTCGCCTCGTGGACCCGCGCTTCTACCACCTTGACGTGGCGCTCGCCGCCCTCGACGACAGCAACATCGTCTACTACCCCGGCGCGTTCTCAGAAGCCTCGCAGCGGATTCTGCGCCAGTTGTTTCCCGACGCGGTGATCGCTGATGAGACCGACGCGCTCGCGTTTGGGCTCAACCTCGTGAGCGACGGGCGCAACGTCGTGTTGAACAGCGAGGCGAGCGCATTGGCGGCGAAGCTGCGGACGGCCGGGTACGTGCCGGTGCCGGTGGAGCTGACGGAGCTGAAGAAGGGTGGCGGCAGCGTGAAGTGCTGCATCGCCGAACTACGCCCGTAACGTCATCTCAAGATCGCGACGAGGTCTACGTTACGGAGGTCTCAACGGACGGGAGACCTCAGTAACGTAGACCCGGCACGGATCATGGTGCCCGGTTGCCCCGCCCGCGTGGGCCCTGTCGAGGGCGCACGCTGCCTCGTTGGTTGCCATATGCTTCCCGTCGGTCAGGTCTACGCCATGGCCATGACGCCCCGTCGTGTGCGAAGGGAGCAGCGGGCTGTTGCAGAATGCGCCGGCATCTGTCGCGCTCGAACGCGCTGACGTAGAACCGTCGCGGCCAAGGCGTCATTCGTGGGCACGGCGCCCGGCGTTTGTCGCCGCCGGGCTCGGCGTACTGGGTACGTTGTTTCGGCTGGGTCTGATCGCCGCTGACTATCCGCGCGCGGACAGCGACGAGGCCACGGTCGGACTGGGCGCGCTGCACGTGGCGGCCGGTCTGCATTTTCCCATCTTCTTCTACGGCCAGCACTACATGGGCACGATCCAGTCATACCTGGCCACGCCGCTGCTGGCCGTCGGCGGTCCGTCCGTGCCACTGCTGCGGTTACCGCTGATCCTGCTGTACGTCGGTTTTCTCGTCGTGATGTACAGGCTCGTCGCGGCGACGTACAGCGCCTGGTTCGCCGTGCTGGTCGTCGGCGTGCTGTCGTTGGGCTCCGACCGGGTCCTCAAGGACCAGTTGATCGCCCACGGCGGCACGGCAGAGGTCAAACCCGCCGCCGCCCTGCTGCTCCTGCTGGCATACGCGCTGGCGGTGGGGTGGCGCCGGCACCGGGCCTCAGGGTTCTTCATCTGGGGGCTGGTCGCCGGCCTATCCCTGTGGGAACACCTGGTGATCGTGCCGTACGTGCTGGTCGCCGCCGGTGTCCTGGTGGCCTGCCGAGGCCGGGAAGTCGTGGGCCGCATGGGCGCGTACCTGTTCGCGGGTCTCGTCGTCGGTGCCGCGCCACTGATCGCATACAACTTTCGCGCCAAGCCGGGACAGGACTCCCTTTCGATCTTCCTGAGCCAGAATGATGGTCCGCCGGTGCCCCTGGCGCAGCGCCTGGGCGGCGGGACGCTGATGGGCGTGCCACTCAGCACCGGCATGTGCAGCCCAGACGTGTGCCACCAATGGCAGCGGGCCTGGGCTCCGGTATGCATCGCGCTGCTCGTCGCGAGCGTCGCGCTGGCGGTAGGCGTCCTGCGCCGGGCCGGGGCGCGGCAGCCGGAGCAGGCGCGGCAGCCGGAGCAGGCGCGGCAGTTGGTCCGACTGGCGCTGTCGCTCGGCGCCCTGCTCAGCATCGTTGCCTATACCCGTAGCCCATCAGCCGGGCTCACCCCGATGGAGAGCGGACGGTACCTGTGCTGCCTGCCGGTGTCGGTGCCGGCTCTGTTGTGGCCGCTGTGGAGGTGGCTGGGTATCGGCGAAAACGGCGGCGGTTGGGCGCACGTGGTCAAGGAGCGCGCGGTGAGGGTGCGCGCGCGGGCGGCGACCGCCGGCGTCGCGCTCGTCGCGGTACTGGTCGTCATGACGGCGATGACGGTCACCGTGGTCGTCTCCGCCGTACCCGACGCGCGCGCCGACACCCGAGAGCAGTGGCAACTGGTCGACGCGTTGCGGGTGGCCGGCGTACGCCACCTCTAT
>JAOPWA010000100.1 GCA_025965915.1 Dactylosporangium sp.
GCTTCGGGTGCAACATCGACGAGAGCCTGATCAAGAGCACCGCCGACGCGCTGGTCAGCACCGGACTGCGCGACGCCGGCTACAAGTACGTCAACATCGACGACTGCTGGATGGCCAGCACCCGCGACGCGCAGGGCCGCCTCCAGCCGAACGCGACCCGCTTCGCCGGCGGCATCAAGTCCCTGGCCGACTACGTGCACGCGCGTGGGCTGAAGCTCGGCATCTACGAGTCGGCAGGCACCGCCACCTGTCAGGGCCTCCCGGGCAGTCTCGACCACGAGACCGTCGACGCGCAGACCTTCGCCTCGTGGGAGGTCGACTACCTCAAGTACGACAACTGCAACAACCAGGGCCGTCCCGCCGTTGACCGCTATCGGGCCATGGGGGAGGCGCTGCGGGCCTCAGGTCGCGCCATCCTGTTCAGCATCTGCAACTGGGGCCGCGACGACCCGTGGCTGTTCGCCTCGACGGTCGGCGGGGTCGCCTGGCGCACCACCGACGACATCAACGACTCGTGGGGCAGCATGACCTCGATTCTCGACCAGCAGGCCGGGCTCGAACTGTTCTCCCGCAAGGGTTACTACAACGACCCCGACATGCTGGAGGTCGGCAACGGCGGGATGACCCAGACGGAATACACCACGCACTTCTCGCTGTGGTCGCTGTTGTCGTCGCCGCTACTGCTCGGCAACGACCTGCGGTCGATCTCAACCAGCACACTGTCCATTGTGAAGAATGCCGACGTGGTCGCCGTCAACCAGGACTGGGGCGGCTCGCAAGGGCGTCGCGTGGCCGACTTCGGCGAGACCGAGGTGTGGGCGAAGCCGATGAGCGACGGCTCGGTCGCCGTGGTGCTGTTGAACCGGAGCGGCGCCGCGACCACGGTCGCGACCACAACGGCCACCCTCGGCATCGGCGGCTCCAGCCAGTACACCTTGAAAGATCTCTGGTCGAAGGCCACCTCGACCTCGACCGGCGCCGTCTCGGCGACCGTGCCGTCGCACGGTGTGGTGATGTATCGCGTGACCCGGGCGGGGACGCTCGACGCGGCCCCGGCGTCGGGCACGCTGCAGGTCAGCGACCTGAGCTGGCTCGCGTCGTCCAACGGGTGGGGCCCGGCCGAACGCGACCGGTCCAACGGCGAACAGGGCGCCGGCGATGGCGGCACGATCAGCATCGGCGGCACCACGTTCGCGAAGGGGATCGGGGTCCACGCCGACTCGGCGGTCGACGTCTATCTGGGCCGCGCATGTCGTACTTTCAGCGCGCACGTCGGCATCGACGGTGAGAGCGGCAGCAACGGCTCGGTGCGCTTCGCCGTCTACGGCGACGGGCGGCTGCTCGGGTACACCGTGGTGAAGAGCGGTGGGCAGGCTCCCACCAGGCTGGCGGTGTCGACCGCCGGCTACCTGACCCTGGAGTTGCGCGTGACCGACGCGCGCAACGGCATCAACTACGACCATGCCGACTGGGGCAGCCCGACGCTCGTCTGCGGCGGCGCCGGCACCGGCACCGGCACCGGCACCGGCTCGTTCATCTCCGACCGCGCCTGGTCGTCGTCCACCAACGGCTGGGGAGCGGCCGAGCGCGACCAGTCCAACGGCGAGCAGCTCACGTCCGATGGCAGCGTGCAGGCGGTGAACGGCGCGTTCTACCCGAAGGGTGTTGGCGTGCATGCCGCGGCAGACGTGGCGATCGGGGTGAGCGGGTGCAGCCGGTTCACCGCGATGGTCGGCATCGACGCGGAGACCGCCGGCCGGGGAAGTGTCGTGTTCTCGTTGGTCGCCGACGGGGTGACGATCTACACGAGCCCGACGGTGACCTCGACGTCGCCGGTGCAGGTGGACGCCAGCATCTCGGGCCGGACGACGCTGCACCTGGTCGTGGGCGACGGCGGTGACGGCAAGGACTACGACCACGCCGACTGGGCGGACGCCCGCCTGCTCTGCTGAACCTCGTCCCTGGGCTGACCGGCGGGGGAGGGGTCGTCGGAGAGGAGTGGTTTAGGGAGCAGGGCGGCAGTTCTCGTACAGCAGTCGCCACCGCGTCTTGTCGCGTACGCCCACGTCGAGGCGCCACTGGGCGGCAACCCGCGCCCGGATGGGTGCCCGGCCGGGCGGGGTCCGGCTCCATCCGCCGTTCCAGAAAATCTTTGTCGACGGGACTAGAAATTGTGTTCTCGGTCGGCTAACTTAACTGAAGTTGATAAAGAGGTTCGACGGTGAACGCCGAACGGGAAGCCGGTCGCGCGACAGGTGCGCGTCGGTTGGCCCGTCGGGTCGGCAGCTGTGGCTTTGTCGCATCGATGTGACGGAGTCGCTGACCCGGTGGCGGAAAGGCCTGATTCAGGGCCGGACCGCCGGAGATGAACACTGCCGAGTTTGAGCGTCAGATGGATTTGAGGAAGGAGGTCAGACATCGATATTGCTGCGGTGCGGCCTCGGCCGTGTCGGTCGGCGGGACTGTGCGTTCGCTAGTACCCGTGTCCTTGACCGTGCGGAAGGCGCCCGCAAGCGCTCCGCCTCACCGTCAGTTCTGTGGTGGGGCGTGTCGTGAGCGCATCGTGAAGTCAATAGATGGTGTTTTTCCTCCGTTGGGCCCCGGCGCTGTTCATATCGCGCCGGGGCCCCCGTTCGCGTTCATGAAGGTGGTACTTGACTGACACCGATCCGGCTTCGGTCGGCAAGTTCGATGACGTGCACCACCCCGCCTACAGCATGGGTGCGGCCGCCGAGATGCTCGGCGTCACGCCCAGCTTCCTGCGCGGTCTGGGCGAGGCAGGACTGGTCACGCCGCACCGCTCCGACGGCGGGCACCGGCGCTACTCCCGTCACCAGATGGAGCTGGCCGGCAGGGCCCGCGAGCTGGTCGACGAAGGCATGACCCTCGCTGCAGCCTGCCGGGTGGTACGCGCGGAAGACCAGCTGGATGTGGCCCGCAGGCGCATCAACCAACTCGAGGATGCCGCCGCCCAGACGGTCGCGCAACGCTCGGTCGGGGAGGACACTGAGCCGCACGTGCGGTGACAATCGCAAGCTGGCCGTGTAGCTGGCTCCGGTAGCGGCTGGCGGGTCAGCACTGTCCTCTTCTGCCCTTTGAGGTGGGGGGCAGGTGATGTCGGTTCGGGCTACGTTGCCTGCGCATGGCTGCTCGACTGTTCGACCTCATCCTCGGCCTGAACCGGTGGGCGCTGCGGATCGCAGCCCAGCGAAGGAGCACGAACATGGAGCAGATCCACAGCGGGCCGATGGCCGGCAGGACAGTCCTGGTTACCGGTGGCACCGGAGGCATCGGCAGGGCGACCGCCCTGGGCCTGGCTACGATGGGTGCGCACCTCGCGATCACCGGCCGGGACCGCGGGCGCACCGAGGGCGCGGCTCGCGAGATCGGCGCAGTCGGCGGCGGGCAGGTGGACGTGTTCGTCGTGGACCTGTCCTCCCAGTCGCAGGTGCGGCGACTGGCTGACGAGGTACTCCAGAGGCTTTCCCGGATCGATGTGCTGGTCAACAACGTCGGGGGGTACTGGAACACCCGGCACGTCACCGCTGACGGGCTCGAGCGCACCTTCGCAATCAACCATCTCGCGCCGTTCCTGCTCACCCATCTGCTCCTCGACCGGCTGAAGCAGAGCGCCCCGGCCCGCGTGGTCACGGTCTCTTCCAACGCGCAGGCCATGGGGCGAATCGACGTCGACGACCTCCAGGGCGAACGGTCCTACTCCGGCGCACGGGCCTACAACCAGTCCAAGCTCGCCAACGTTCTGTTCACCTACGAGCTGGCCAGGAGACTGCAGGCCACCTCCGTTACCGCCAATGCGCTGCATCCCGGCGTGGTGCGCACGTCTTTCGGGGCCGAGGATCCCGGCCGCGTCCAGCGTCTGTTCGTCCCGTTCATGCGGCCTTTCATGAAGGCCCCGGCCCAGGGCGCCGTCACGTCAGTCCACTTGGCGTCCGCTCCCGATCTCGAGCAGGTGACGGGCCGCTACTTCGCCAACAGCAAACCGAAGAGATCCTCCAAGCGCAGCCACGACGAGGCCACTGCGGCACGGCTCTGGCAGGTGAGCGCCGATCTGGTTGGCCTGGCACGCACAGGGTGCCTGCCGACAGGAGACGTGCCGGGCCCTGAATGAGCCCGTTCGTATCTGCCGGCAGACACCCGTGCGTCCACCCCGCCGGCGCCGCTGGCGGCTACGGATCAGGGTCGGTGTGCTAGCGGTCGTTGACGTTGCCCGGCACGATGCGGGGGCTGAACTCGAACAGGTTGGGATTGCGGGGGTCGACGGTGGCGGCCACCCAGTGCGTGTTGGCGGCGCCGAACGTCTCGACGCGCGTGAACTTAGTGATCACCTGACCGTTGTCGTAGTTGAGGGGCTTGTCGACTTTGAAGTAGTGGCTGTCGCCGTGCACCAGCGCCGACTGGCCCGGGAACGCGATGACCTGCTTGCGCAGTTCAGGAACGATTTCGGCGAAGCCGTCGTACTGTGCGGGCTGCAGGTGCTGCTCGTTGTTGAAGTTCGGGTCCGCCTGCCAGGAGACGAGGACACCCTTGAGGCCTTGCGACTTGGCCGCCGCGTAGGACTCGTCCAGCCAGTGGATGTTCGCCTGCTCACGCTGCTGGTGCTCGGCGGCCATCCGGGCGATTTCGCTCGCCGGCCTGGCCTCGCCGTCGACGCCGGCGTGTGGGAGGTTGTCGTTGGAGCCCTGCACGTTGAGCCCGACGTACATCACCGCGCCCGCGACCCAGCGCACGTTCTCCCGGTACTGCTCGTAGCCGGGCTCGGCACTTTCCCGCTGTACGGTCATCGTGTGCCGGCCGAGACTCTGGTTGGTGGGGTAGAAGACCTGCCGCTCGTGGTCGAGCCGCTCGAGCGCGTCGAAGCCGCCCGTTCCCGGGCCGTACCGTCCCCAGCAGTCGGTCCAGTCGTTGTCTCCGGGTACGACCACGACTGGGCTGTTCAGCGAGTTGAACGAGTCCCGCGACTGTGTGTAGAGCGCGTCGGTGCAGGCACCGTCGCCGCCCGCTTTCAGGTCGCCGTCGAAGATCGAGAACTTGATGTGCGCACCGTTGATGTCCGTCAGCAGGCGCGGGTACTCCACTTTGCCGGCCGCGTTGTACGGCACGTCGCCGAAGAGCCCGATGGTGTAGGCGCCGTTGTCGGCGTGGTGGTCATCGGATTGTGTGCTCTGGTGTCCGAGGGACAGACCGGCACTGGCCGTGGCGACAATGGTCGCCGCCGCCGCCGCTAATTGCTTGATCAGATGCATGGAAGAGCCTCCGTCCGTGGAGCTAGATGCACGTGCACGATAGGTGCGTTCATGTGCACAGGCCGGGGATGATCACTTCCAGCTAGATGGCGATCCGGCAAACATCTCGCGTCGGCGGAATCCGCCCGGGTACCGCGGGAGGCGGTGCCCCCATACACCGTGCTGCATATAGACCATGACGGACGAGTTTGACTGTTGGCCCAGGTCAATAATTCAGGCGCTGGCCAACTCCGCGTAGCGCAACGCCTGCTCATCTTGAGCAAGGCTGCCTTGACTACTGCTGTTCCCGACCAGAGAGGGCAGGCAATGGCTTTACGCAAGCGGTCGATCGCAGGTGCTGCCGCGTTCGCCGTCGTGGCCGCGGGGGTGGGCGCCCTCAGCGCCGGCACCGCCAACGCCGACGAGAAGATCAACTGGACGTCGATTCCGGCAAACCCGGTCGCCCGTGGCGTCGCGGCCCCCAATGGACTGTCACCGCAACTGCGCGAGTACCTCGTCGCGCAGGGCTCAAACGTGCTGGAGAACCCGACAGACCTGGTCAAGTACTACGGGTACCTCAACGACGGCACCCTGGTACCGAACCCGGCAGCCGGCAACGCGGAGGCGAGTAAGACCGAGCCCGACAAGAACACGTACCTGCGGTTGACGGGCCAGCACGGCGCGGACCCGAACTACGACTACGGCCGTAACTTCGTCTTCCAGGGCCACGAGGGTGGCAAGGCCGGCTACATCACCCGCGTCAACCTCGACGCCGACCCGGCGCACCGGGTGACGCTGCTGGCCACCACGCTGGCCGACGGCACCACGCCGATCCCGAACATCGACGGCTCCACCTGGGACCCATGGGCCAAGCGGCTGCTGTTCACCGCCGAGAACGGCAACAAGGGAGCGGTCCTACAGGCCACCCCGGACATCAAGTCCACGGTGGAGGACATCTCCAACGCTCTCGGCCGGGGCGGTTACGAGGGGATCCAGAACGACTCCGCCGGCAACGTGTGGATGGTCGAGGACGTCGGTGGCGCCGCGGCCGCGGGTACTACGGCGAAGAACCCCAACAGCTTCGTGTACCGCTTCGTGCCGAACGACCGCGGTGACCTGAAGAAGGGCGGCAAGCTGCAGGCGCTTCAGGCCGTCTCCAACCGCACCCGTACGCCGGTCACCTTCCAGGCGATCGACGCGGGCCACCCGACCGGCGGTGTCTTCACCGCCGACCAGAAGGACCTCAGCTCGTACGGGAACGTGTTCGACACCAACTGGGTGACGATCCACGACACTGCCACCGACAAGTCGGGGCAGCCGTTCGACGCCAACGCGTTGGCGAAGGTGACCGGGGCGACGCCGTTCAAGCGGCCCGAGAACGGCGTCTTCCGCCCGGGTACGGATTTCAAGGAGTTCTACTTCACGGCCACCGGCGACACCAACGCCACCAGCAGCGCCAACGCGGAGTACGGCGGCTGGGGCGGGCTGTACCAGCTCACCCAGGACGACCCGAGGACCGACCACGGCAAGCTGCGGCTGTTCTACAACGGCGACAAGGCGCACACCGGCCTGGACAACGTCGTGTTCGTCGACCGCGATCACGTCGCTGCGGTCGAGGACGCCGGGGCCACGCTGCACAACCAGCGCAGTGCTTTCGACTCGGGGTACCTCTTCGACGTCAAGGCCGACTACAGCAAGATCAGCGAGCCGGTACGGTTCCTGGCTGAGGGCCGTGACGAAGCCGCGACCGAGGACGCACTGCTGATCGGTTCGCCGGGCTTCCACAACGACGACGACAACGAGATCACCGGCATCCACGTCTCCAACGGCGACCCGGGCGTGGGCGGCATCCTGGG
>JAOPWA010000108.1 GCA_025965915.1 Dactylosporangium sp.
GTCGAGGACCCGAACCCCGTTCAGCGGCCCGGAGTGGCGCGGGCCGGCCGGCCACGCAGGCGCGGCGGCGGCGGCGTCAACCGACCGTGCCGGCGCGGCTGCGTCGGCGAAGTTCCCGGCGCTCAACGGACACATCCCCCCTGCGGGAGTCGCACCCGCGAGCTCATCGCAAACGGGCCCGGTGGCTTCGACCGCTCGGAGCCGAAAGAAGGCATGCACGGTCCTCCGGGCGATGCTTGCGGATGTTGATTCTGTATACCATATTCATTGTCCAATGGACCCAGTTCGTTGACGGCGCTCGACGGCGCTCGCGCGGCTGGCAACGCACCTGCCAGGTTCGACCAGCCCGTCCCGCCAGTAGATCTAAGGAGCCGACGATGCATGGCCCACCAAGAAACACTGGCCAGTCGCAGGACCGGACGCAACAGCTCACGCTGTTGCGGGAGAAGGCAATGTTCATCCGTACGGAGACGGTCCGGCTCGCCCGCATCGCCGGCGCCGGCCATTACTCGTCCGTGTTCTCCGCGGCGGAACTGCTGGCGGTCCTCTACTACGCGAAGCTTCGCATCGATCCGGCCGACCCGACCTGGCCGGGCCGCGATCGGTTCGTCATGAGCAAGGGACATGCGGCGATCGGGCTGTATCCGATCCTCGCAGACCTGGGCTTCTACCCACCGAGCAGCCTGGACACCTACACCCGGTTGGGCAGCCCCTTCGGCGACCACCCCGACATGAAGAAGGTCAAAGGAGTCGACTTCAGCTCTGGCTCGCTCGGTCACGGGCTCTCCGTCGCCGCCGGAATGGCGCTCGCCGGGCGGCTGTCCCGCTTGGACTACCGGACCTGGTGTCTGCTCGGCGACGGCGAACTCGGCGAGGGCCAGGTCTGGGAAGCCGCCATGACGGCGAACCACTACCGGCTCGGTCGGCTCGTCGCCGTGGTCGACGCCAATCAACTGTGCATCGACGGCTTCACCAAGGACGTCATGCCGGTGGAACCGATCGAAGAGCGCTTCGCGGCGTTCGGCTGGCAGACCCGACGGGTGGACGGCCACGACATCCCCGCACTTCTCGACGTGTTCGACTCGCTGGCCGACGAAGACGAGGGACCGCCGCAACTCGTGGTGGCCGACACGGTGAAGGGCCGCGGCGTGCGGCGCATGGAGCTCAGCCCGGACTGGCACGTCGGCAACCTCGTGGGCCAGGACTACGACGACGTGATGTCCGAGCTTCGCGCCGGGCTCACCGCCATGGAGGATGCGCGATGACGAACTGGGAAAGCCAGGATCAGTCGGAGATCTTCAACGGAACGGCCAACGCCGCGGTCCTGAAGGACAGCCGGTCCTCCGACGGCACGGACACCCGCAGCATTCCCGCTTTCGTCTTCGGCGAGGAGCTGGCGGACCTCGCCGACAGGGACCCGCGGGTCGTCGTACTGACGGCCGATCTGGCCCGCTCGAATCGCGCGCTCGACTTCGCGGCCCGGCATCCCGGACGCTTCTTCAACGTAGGCATCGCCGAGAAGAACATGATCACCACCGCGGCCGGCATGGCGTCCTGCGGCTACGTGCCCTTCGCGGCCACGTTCGCCTCGTTCGCGGCGCTACTGGGCTGTGAGCAGATCCGCACCGACTGCGCCTACCCCCGGATGCCGGTACGGGTCGTCGGCCACCATTCGGGCATGTCGATGGGGTTCTACGGCACGAGCCACCACAGCCTCGAGGACCTCGGCATCATGCGCAGCATCGCCGACCTCACCGTGGTCTGCGCGACGGACTCGCAGCACCTACGCGCGGTCCTGCGCGCCTCGCTCGACCACCCGGGCGCGATGTACATCCGACTCGGCCGCGGTCGTGACCCACAGGTCTACACCGACGTGCCCGACATCCGCATCGGCAGCGCCCAGCGGCTGCGGGAAGGCTCCGATCTCACCGTCATCGCAACCGGGTCGGAGGTCCGCCCGGCGCTGGACGCCGCCGACCTGCTCGCCGCCAAGGGCTACACGACGCGGGTCGTCGACATGTTCACCCTCCGCCCACTCGACGTCGCCGAGGTCCTCGACGCGGCCCGTTCGACCGGCGCCATCCTCACGGTCGAGGAAGCCAACGTCAGCAATGGCCTGGGGACGGCCGTCGCCGAAGTGCTTCTGGAATCAGGTGCGGGGGCGAACGTCCGGTTCCGCCGGCACGGCGTCCCGGATGAGCACGTGCCCGTCGGACCGCCTGCCGCCCTGTACGCGCACTACCGTCTCGACAGCGCGGGGATCGCCGCCGTAGCAGAGGAGTTGCTGACATGACTGTGACCGGACACCGGCTCGTCCGTGATGCCGATCTGCGCCAACGCGCCGCCCAGGTGATCCCGGGCGGGATGTACGGGCACATGAGCATGGGCCCGATGCCCGACGGCTATCCGCAGTTCATGAAGAGCGGCGAGGGCGCCCGGCTGTGGGACCCGGACGGCAACGAGTACATCGACTTCATGTGCGGTTGGGGCCCTGTCGTCCTGGGCCGGCGTCATCCCCGGGTGGAGGCCGCGGTCGCGCGGCAGCTGGCCGAGGGTGACTGTCTCAACGGCCCGTCCGCCGTGATGGTCGACCTGGCCGAGCTCATCGTCGACACGGTCCCGCACGCGGACTGGGCGCTGTTGGCCAAGAACGGTACCGACGCGACAACGATCTGCGTGACCATCGCGCGAGCGGCGACGGGGCGCCGAAAGGTCCTTGCCGCGCACGGGGCGTACCACGGCGCGGCGCCCTGGTGCACGCCCCGACCGGCGGGGGTACTGCCTTCAGACCGGGCGCACCTGGCCTACTTCGACTACAACGACGTCGAGTCGCTGCGCGTCGCCGTGGCGGAGGCCGGGTCCGACCTCGCGGCGATCATCGTCTGTCCCGTCCGGCAGGACAACTTCCGCGACCAGGAGCTGGCCGACCCCGCGTTCGCCCGTGAGGTCCGGGCCCTGTGTGACGCAGCCGGCGCCGTGATGATCGTCGACGACGTGCGCTGCGGCTTCCGCCTGGATATGGGCGGAAGTTGGGAACCGCTCGGAGTCCGTCCCGACCTGGCCGCCTGGTCAAAGGCCATCGCCAACGGCTACGCGCTGGCGGCGGTCACGGGTACGGACGCCTTGCGGGACGCCGCGACGACCATGTTCACCACCGGATCGTTCTGGTTCTCCGCGGTCTCCATGGCTGCCGCCGTCG
>JAOPWA010000160.1 GCA_025965915.1 Dactylosporangium sp.
CACGACGGTCTACGTCACGCACGACCAGGTCGAGGCCATGACGATGGGCCACCGGGTCGCCGTCATGCTCGACGGCGTCCTGCAGCAGGTCGCCAGCCCCCGGGAGCTGTATGACCGACCGGCCAACGTCTTCGTCGCCGGCTTCATCGGCTCACCGGCCATGAACATCAAGACGGTTCCGCTGACTGAGGACGGCGCCCGGTTCGCCGACATGCTGCTGCCGCTGGAACGTGGGCAGGTCCAGGAGGCCCGCGCCGACGGCGGTGACAAGGTCGTGCAGGTCGGTTTCCGGCCCGAGGACACCGACCTGGTCGGCCCCGGCGACGGCGGCATGCCGGTCCACGTGGACCTGGTCGAGGAGCTCGGCTC
This sequence comes from Dactylosporangium sp., assembly GCA_025965915.1. Classification (GTDB taxonomy): domain Bacteria; phylum Actinomycetota; class Actinomycetes; order Mycobacteriales; family Micromonosporaceae; genus Planosporangium. Next base: position 370 of record JAOPWA010000160.1, read on the forward strand.
CGACGCGTACGTGTACGGCACGGTCGCGCTCGAGGGCCAGGACGAACGGTTTGTCGTCCGCGCCACCCCGAGGCAGGCGCCCCGGCTTGGGGACACGGTGTACGTCAAGCCGCGCGCCGGGCACCACCACGCGTTCCACGCCGTTACCGGCCGCCGCCTGTAGCACTGTCCGACGAGGCCGAAGGCCGTCATGGTGAGCAAACTCACCATGACGGCCTTCGTGCTCTCCGGGTGCCCCTGGCAACGCGGTCCGACCGGGCTACGGCGACGGCCGAAGACTCGCCGGTGGAGGTCTTGACTAACCACGCGGCCGGGAGGATGCTCCTGATCAGTTTTTGAGAAGGGGTCTCATAAAATGAGCATCATGGAGCGCTGCGTGGCGGTTCTCGATGCGCTGGCGGAGGTGCCGGAGGGACTGTCGCAGGCGGAGCTAAGCGCGCAATTGGGCCTTGCGAAGCCAACCGTCTCCCGACTCGTGCTGTCGATGTGTCAGCTCGACCTGCTGCGCCGCGACGACGTACGCAAGGTCTACGTCCTCGGCCCCGCGATAATCCGCTGGGGCATGGCCGCTGTGAACGGGCTCGAGCTCAGGGTGGTGGCGCACCCCCACCTCGAGGCCCTGCGTGAGGCTACCGGGGAGACGGTTCACCTGGCGGTGCTGGACGGCGCGTCGGTCGTCTACCTTGACCGGCTCGAGTCGCCGCAGCCCATCCGGATGGCCAGCAGGCTCGGCGCCACCATGCCTGCCCACTCGACCTCGCTGGGCAAGTGCCTGCTGGCGTACCTGCCGGCCGATCAGCAGCGACCGATCGTCGCCGGCCCGCTCGCGCGGCGCACCAGTAAGACGATCACTGACCCCCGGCTGCTCAAGCGGGAGTTGGAACAGGTACGCGCTCGGGGCTTCGCGATCGAGGCCGGCGAGAACGAGGACGGAGTCGGATGCGTGGCGGCTCCGCTGTTCGACCATTCAGCTCAGGCGGTCGCCGCGATCAGTGTCAGCAGTCCGGAGTTCCGATTGACCGCTCCTGACCAGCACGCCGCTGCCGCCGTCATGACCGCCAACGCAATCTCCGCGGTTCTTGGCTACCGGTCCCCGGCGGCGAGTCCGGCGACGTCATAAAGGAGACGACAAGACTGTGAAAATCACCCGCGTCGAGGCCTTCCCGCTCGGCATCCCGCTCGACGAACCCCTGCGCTGGGGTGCGATGGTCGTCCACTCGAAGGGCGGCATCGTCGTCGAGGTGGAGACCGACGAAGGCCTCGTCGGTCTCGGCGAGGCCGGGTTCTCCGCCGAGTACTTCTCCACGGTGGGACCGATCATCAACAAGCAACTCGCGCCGATGCTCATCGGTAGCGACCCGTTGCAGATCGGCGAGATCTGGGAGCAGATGTACCAGGCGACCCACCTGTGGGGCCGTCGCGGCGTCGAGACCTACGCAATCAGCGGCATCGACATCGCGCTCTGGGACCTGATGGGCAAGGTGACCGGCCAGCCGGTGCACCGCCTCCTCGGCTCCACCAAGACCTCGGTCCGCGCCTACTTCGCGCCCAGCCTGAAGCCGCCGGCGCAGATGGTTCCCGAGGCCGAGAAGGCGGTCGCCGACGGGTTCACGGCCATGAAGCTGCGCGTGGGGCTGGGCCTCGACACCGACCGCGCCATCGTCCGCGAGGTCCGCAACGCCGTCGGCCCGAACGTGGACCTCATGGTCGACGCCAACATGGCCTATGACCGGCGCACCGCGCTGCGGATGGCCAAGGAGTTCGAGGACCTCGGCGTGACCTGGCTCGAGGAGCCCATCCGGACCCGCAGCCTGACGCAGTACCTCGACGACCACACCTGGCTCGCCGAGCGCGTGGGTATCCCGCTCGCCGGCGGTGAGAGCCTGCTGACCCGGTACGAGTACCTCGACGCGGTCTCCCGCCGCACCTTCGACGTGCTGCAGCCCGACTGTACGACGGTCGGCGGCATCAGCGAGGCCAAGCGCGTGGCGGACCTGGCCAGCGCCTGGAACATCGCCTGTATCCCGCACATCGGCTGCTCGTCGGGGACCGGCATCGGTCTTGCGGCCGGCCTCCAGATGATCCTGGCCTCCGCGAACTCGTACATGGTGGAGTACGACGCCTACGGAGGCCCGGGCTGGGACGGTCTGCTGGAGGAGCCTCTCGCGGTCGTCGACGGCGTGCTGCACGCCCCGTCGGCCCCCGGTCTGGGAGTCTCACTCGCCCCTGACGCGAAGACCCGGTTCGCGCTGCAATAACCGAAGTCCACCGTCCTCGGCGATCCGCACCGCTCGATTTGGAGAACAACCCTCGTGTACTCGGTCACCATCCTGAACAACGGTGAGTGGGCCACCTACGGCACCGTCATGTACAACTCGGCGTACTCGTCGCCGGACTACTTCAAGATCGCTCAGAACTTCTTCCTGCTCGAAGGTGAAGGAAAGAAGATCCTCGTCGACACCGGCATCGACGACCTGCTCGACTACACCACGCCCGCGCAGCGGGAGCAGTTCGGGCTCACCGCGACCAAGTCGACCAGCCAGGTACTCGCCGAGCATGGCGTGGACCCGAGCGACATCGACATCCTGATCATCACGCACCTGCACTTCGACCACTACCTCAACGCCAGGCTCTTCGACCGGGCCCGCATCGTCATCAACCGCAACGAGTACCTGCACGTCCTCAACCCGGACAACAAGCCGCTGCTGCCCCGGTCGAGCTACCCGCGTGAGGTCCTCGCCTGGTTGGTGGACGAGGCGTGGGACCGGGTCGACCTGGTCGAGGGCGAGGTCGAGGTACTGCCGGGGCTGAAGGTCGTCTGGACGGGTGGCCACACCCCCGGCCACCAGATCGTGACCGCGCAGACCGACGAGGGGCTCGTCATCATCCCCGGTGACGAGGTCTACCTATACGACCACGTGGAGTCGCTGAAGCCCATCGGCAACCACTACGACCTGATGCGGCATGTGGACACCCTGCGCTACATCCGCGACCTGGGTGGGATCGTCCTACCCGCGCACGACCCCCTGGTGAGTCAGCGCCACCCCACCATGCGCATCGGCGGCAAGGCGTGACCAGCACTTCAGCACGTACGGAAACAAAGGAGAACAACATGCGTTTGTCGGGAAGGGTCGCGCTGGTCACCGGCGGCGCCCAGGGAATCGGCGCCGCCATCTGCCGTGCGTACGCGAAGGAAGGTGCGGCGATCGCGATTGCCGACATCCGCCCGGCCGACGAGCTCGAAGCCGAGATCCGGGCCGCCGGCGGCAAGGCCGTCCAGGTACGGATGGACGTCACTGACCCGGAGCAGGTCGCCAGCGCGTTCGCGGAGGCCGAGCGGCAGCTCGGCCCGGTCGACATCCTCGTCAACAACGCCGCGATCGGCACTCCGGTCGCCCTCATCGAGGACGTGAAGGTCGATGAGTGGGAGCGGACGATCAAGATCAACCTCGTCGGCACGTTGATCTGCACCCAGGCCGCCATCCGGGTGATGCGCCCGCGCGGCCGGGGCGCGATCGTCAACATCGCCTCCAACGTAGCGAAGCGGGGCCTGCCCAACCGCAGCGCGTACGTCTCGTCCAAGTGGGCGGTCCTCGGTCTCACCCAGACCGCCGCGCTCGAGGCGGTCGACGCCGGCATCCGGGTCAACGCCGTGTGCCCCGGGCCGGTGGCGACGCCGCACCTCGACGAGGTCATGCTGGGCCACGCGCGCGCCGAGGGGCGCTCGGTGGAGGAGGTCGCCGAGGACTGGCGTACCGGTGCGCCCATGAAGCGGTTCATCGAACTCGACGAGGTGGCCGCGGTGGCCACCTTCCTCGCCTCTGACGAGAGCTCGGCCATGACCGGCCAGGCGCTCAACGTCACCGGCGGACTGATCATGAGCTGACGGCACCTGCTGTCGGGGTGGCTGCCCGCGAGGCGGCCACCCCGTAGGCCGTGTGCCGTCAAGACCCAGCGCTTTTTTAGTACCAAGGAGCAACACCCGTCATGCTTGACCCACAGCGGGCACACGAGGAAGGTTTCCTCGCCCATCCGCATCACCTGCTGCCCGTGTACCGAGAAGTCGTGGACGACGGGAGTTCCCGTGGCACCCGCAGCCTGTCGGTGCACGCCGCGGGGGGCCTACAGACCCGCATCCTGCTGGACCGGGGCATGGATCTCGGGGCCACCTGGTTCGCCGGGGTACCGGTGTCCTGGACGTCCACGGTGGGGGAGGCGCCGCCCGGCCGGGTGGACGCCGACCAGGGCTGGCTGGACGGCTGGGCGGGTGGCCTGCTGACGACGTGCGGCCTGCGCAACGTGGGCTCGCCGAGTGAGGGGCACGGCCAGCACGGATCGTTCACTGATCTCGCCGCGTCCGACGTCGCTGTCCACCGGCGCTGGCTGCCGGACGGGCAGGCCGAAGTCGAGATCACCGGTACGCTCAGCGACGCGACGGCGCTCGGCGCCGAGCTGCGGGTCTACCGGTCCATCGCCCTGCGCACCGGAACGGGCCAGGTCACGGTCACCGACCGTACCGTCAACTGTGGACAGAGCACGGAGCAGGCGCCGATCCTCTACCACGTCAACTTCGGTTATCCGCTGGTGTCCGCGGACAGTGAGGTGCAGGGGGACGTGGTCGAGTCACTGCCCAACGGCCCGGGCGCCGCTGCGGTGGACGGCGACGGCTGGCGTCGGATGGGTGACCCGACGCGGGACGAGGCCGACGTCATCTTCGAACACCGGCTCCCCGCCGGGGTCACACGGCCCGAGTTCCGGGTCACCGGGCCGGGTGTGGGCCTGGCGGTCCGGGTGTCGTGGGACGCCGCGACGATGCCGCGACTGCATGCCTGGAGGCGACGCCTGGCGGGCTCGTACGTGATGTCCCTGGAGCCGG
>JAOPWA010000180.1 GCA_025965915.1 Dactylosporangium sp.
GCCAGCAACACGGCCGCGATGCGCAGGGCGAAGTTGGTCTTACCCGCGCCGGGGGTGGCGACCGCAAGGAAGTCCTCGCTGCGGCGACGCAGGTACTCCACGAGGGCCCGGCGCTGCCAGGCACGGAGATTTGGGCTGGCCTCCGGTGCTGGACGCGGCGGCATGCACTCCCCTCCCTGGTGGCGTCCGGCCCCGGTGGCCGAACACGAAGCAGCCCCCGCGGCGGGTGGGCCGCAGGGGCGAGCCGGGCCGCGAAGGCGTAGTCAGCTTAACCGTCGCGGGCCGGATCGAGGCCGAGGCTAGGCCCCGCGCCGGCCTCGAAATGCAACCGGCGCGGAGCGCGAGAGCGTCGGGACAGGGGTGCGGCTACTCGGGAACGACCTCGTCGTAGATCCGCTTGCACTCCGGGCATACCGGGAACCGCTGCGGGTCCCGTGACGGCACCCACAGTTTTCCGCAGAGCGCTCGTACCGGAACGCCCTCCACCATCGCCTGCATGAGCTTGTCCTTCGGCACGTAATGCGAAAAACGCTCATGGTCGCCCTCGTCGAGGCGATAGTCGACGCTTTCTTCGACGATCGTGTCGGTGTTGGACTCGGGACCAGTGGTCACCACACGCTCCCATCTACGGGCAGCGCCTACGAGCGCCGCCACCGTACGGACATCCCAGTCTGCCAGGCCGCTGGTACGGCGGGCGAGCAGCTGTCCGTACCGGGTCGAGACGTAGGGTGTCGACGTGGACGAGCGCGTGATCAGACCGAGCGCCGAGGTGGCGGAAGCAATCCAGGCCGGCAGGCCCGTCGTGGCGTTGGAGAGCACGATCGTGTCGCACGGCCTGCCCCGCCCGGACAACCTGAAGGTCGCGCACGAGATCGAGCAGACCGTACGCGACGCCGGGGCCGTCCCGGCGACCATCGGCATGGTCGGCGGCCAGCTCGTCGTCGGCCTGGACTCCTCGCAGCTCACACGACTCGCGACCGCCGACGGCGTCGCCAAGCTGTCGGTACGCGACCTGGCCGTCGCCGCCGCCGCAGGTGCCGACGGCGCTACGACGGTCGCCGCCACCGCCGCCATCGCGGCGCGTGCCGGCATCGCGGTGTTCGCCACCGGCGGCCTCGGCGGCGTGCACCGGGGCGCGGCGGAGAGCTTCGACGAGTCCGCCGACCTGAGCGCGCTGGCGCGCACCCCGGTCACCGTCGTGTGCGCCGGGGTGAAGTCGATCCTGGACGTCGGCGCGACCCTGGAGCGGTTGGAGACGCTCGGGGTACCCGTCGTCGGATACGGGACCCGTCGGTTCCCCGGTTTCTACCTCACCGATAGTGGGCACGACCTGGACTGGTCGGTTCGGTCGCCGGAGGATGTGGCGCGGATCATGCGGGCCCGCGCGGGCCACGGCGTGTCGGGCGCCGGCCTGATCGTCGCCAATCCGCTGCCGACCGACGAGCAACTCGACCCGCAACTGCACGATCAGGTACTCGCCGACGGGCTGGCCGGCCTCGCCCGTGACGGGATCGCCGGCAAGGCGGTCACGCCGTACCTGCTGGCCCATTTCCACTCCGCCACGGAAGGACGCAGCCTCGCCGTGAACGTACGGATCATCCTGCGCAACGCCGAACTCGCCGCGCGGGTCGCGGTCGCCTCCACCCGGCCGTGACGACGGTCGCGGTGGTCGTCGGCGACATCGTCACCGACGTGCTCGCAGTACACGAACCGCCGCTCGCAACCGGCTCGGACATCCTGGCCAGCGTGAGCATGCTGGGCGGGGGCTCCGGCGCCAACACGGCGGTCTGGCTCGCCGCTTCGGGCGTACCCACGGCCTTTGTGGGTGTGGTCGGCGCCGACGAAGCGGGAGCCGCCCGCGTGGCCGAACTGACAGCGATGGGTGTGCGCCCTTCCGTGCGCCGCGCGGACGGCACCGCCACCGGCAGCGTGGTGGTGCTCTCCAGCGCCGGGGAACGGACCATGCTGTCGGACCGCGCCGCGAATCTGCTGCTGTCACCCGCAGACGTGGACGCGGGGCTGGCATCCGGCGCACGCCATCTGCACCTGTCCGGGTACACGCTGCTGGACCCGCCGGCGCGGGACGCCGGCCGGTACGCGCTGGCCGCCGCCTCCCGCAGCGGCCTCACCACCAGCGTGGACATGGCGGCGGCCGCGATAGTGCGGCGCGTGGGGGCGACGGAGTTCCTGTCGTGGATACGCGGAGTCGACCTCCTACTGGCCAACCTGGACGAAGCGGGCACCTTGGTCGGCGAGGGCTCCCCGGTCGAATTGGCCGCCCGCCTCGCCGGATGGGCCGGACACGCCGTGGTGACGTGCGGCGCGGCCGGTGCCGTATGGGCGTCCGCGGGCCACGAGGTCATCGAGGTTCTCGCTCAGCCCGCATCCGTCGTGGACGCGACCGGGGCGGGTGACGCGTTCGCCGCGGGGCTGCTGTCGGCCTGGCTTGCCGGCGAGTCGCCGACCGAGGCGCTGCGCGCCGGCACGGCCATGGGCGCCGCGGCCGTCAGCGCGGTGGGTGGGCGCCCTACTCGTCCGCGTCGATGACGGTCGGTTCCCGGGCCGGGGTGATCGCGTTGGGCGGGGATTCCTCGACTCGGGCCCGGTGGTGCAGCCGGTTGGACAGCCGGTACTGCTCCTTGGGCGGCCGGTCGTTCGCCAGCAGTACCGCGAGCCACGGCAGCAGGATCATCGCGGTCACGCAGATGATCAGCCACAGGGGCAGCAACGGCGGCTTCACGGTCACCAGAACCGCTGCGAGAATCAGGCAGAGGGCCCTGATCGACATCATGATCAGGTACCGGATCTGCCGTGACCTCAGCTGATCGTCCTGGCTACGTTCGGCGTTGGTGATCACCACCGACCGCTGCGCCCGCCGTCTCACCTGGCCGCCTCTCTGGGCCCTGGGCATTTTCCAAAGTCTTGCACCTGCCCGACACTGCGGCCATGGCACCCATCTCGACTAAGGACGACCGCTGCGCGTGGCCAGGGTGGACGCTACCCCGGCCACGCGCTGTGACGGCTACCGGTGCTCGTACGGGTGCGCCACCTCCTGCCGGGGCCCGGCCAGGGCGTCCCGGATCTCGCGCAGCAGCAGGATCTCCTCGCTGGGCGCCGTCGGCTTGGGCTCCTCGCCCCGTGCGCGGCGCTCGGCGAGCTTGTTCATCGGCAGCACGACCAGGAAGTACAGCGTGGCGGCCGTGAGGAGGAAGGTGATCGCGCCGTTGATGAAGGCGGCGTAGTCGAAGTCCACCTTGTTGATCGTGAACACGCCCTTCTTCATCGCATTGCCACCGCCGGTGACAAGGCGGATCAGTGGCTCGAGGAACGACTTGGTGAACTGGCCCACCAGTCCGGTGAACGCCGCGCCGATGACAAGGCCGACCGCGAGGTCGACGACGTTTCCGCGCATGATGAAGTCTTTGAAGCCGCGAAGCATGAACATCTCCTGATGACCCGGGGGGAGGGACGCGAACCACCCTAAGGGCGGACGTAGTGGATCACCCGTTCGGTCCGACCATTCGACGTCCGACGGTCCCGGCTATGGGCCGAGGTGGCAGCGCCGCGGTGGAGTGCGGCCTGCCGGCCGACTCGAGTCAAGCGAGAAGGGCCCTTCCAGCAGCGTCCCCGGCAGTCCGTCGCCGTACGATCGCGTACTCAGCGCGGGCCGACGGCGTGCTCGCCGGCCTTACTGCACCCATCCGCGGTTGGCGTGACCTCGACGCCCTCGGGCGTGGTGACCCGCGGCCGGCCGCGCAGGTACAGGAACCAGTAGAAGCCGGCGACGAACAACCCGCCGCCCACCGCGTTGCCGAGGAAGGCGAGGACGAGGTTGTGGATGACGTCCCCGATGCCGATGCCCGGCACGTGGGCGAACATCGCCGCCGGAAGGAAGAACATGTTGGCGACGACGTGGTCGAAGCCAAGCGCGACGAACGCCATGATCGGGAAAAAGATCGCCAAAATCTTCCCCGCGATGTCCTCGGCGGCGTAGGCCATCCAAACGGCGAGGCAGACCAGCCAGTTGCAGCCGACGGCGCGCAGGAAGATCTGCAGGCTGTTCTCGGTCATCGCCTTACCCTTGGCGACGGCGGCGAGCTTAGCGAAGGTGAGCGCGCCCGCAGAGCCGACGGCGGAGTGCGCGGATCCGATGACGCCGGTCTTCACCGCTAGCAGGTAGGCCACCAGCAGCGCGCCGATCAGGTTGCCGATGGTGACGATCACCAGGCTCATCCCGGCCTGCCCGGCCGTCGCTCGGCGCGAGGTCAGCGCCAGCGGCAGCAGCGCCATGTTGCCGGTGACCAGCTCAGAGCCGGCGATAACGACCATGATGAGGCCGGCCGCGAAGACCGCACCGAAGAACAGGGTGGGCAGGTTGCCCCAGGTGTCGGCCTTCAGCCCAGCGGTGACGACGACGCTCAGCAGCCCGGCAAAGCCGATGTAGGCGCCGGCCAGGATCGCGCCGGCGAGCATGCGGTCGGGAGTGAGGTTTGCCTTGGTGACGCCGGCGTTCACCGCCGCCGTCGCGATCTGGTCGGGTGTCTTGAAGGCCATGGGTTCCCTTGTGTGTTCTGACGCTCGTGTGTGTTCTGACGCTCGTGTGTGATGCGAATCCGGGGCCGGACTCCAGCCCGGGCGCTTCCCCCGGGGCGATCCGCGCAGGCCGGCTTCCAGGGTTAGTTCGCGCGCTGGCACCGGCGCCACCCGGCTAGCCACCATAGAACGGCCGCGCCCAGCCGGTGTGCGTCCACGTTCACCGGCTGGGTTCTACGACAGTAGCGCTTAGTCACCCAGACATGACAATATGGGCATATCCGTCGATGGAATATGCCCTCTGAATTGCGTCGGGGCCGGCCGGTTTGAACCGACGATCCCTTGACCCCCGTGCCAGACGTTCGGTGCGGATCGAAGAGCCCGCTGACCGACTCACCGCCGTGGATGCGCTGCTACTGACCACTGAGCCGAGTTCGAGCCCTCTCACCCGCGCAGGGCAGGATGGGACGGTGACCGACGCCCTCCTGCCCCCCGACGGAATCGCCCAGCTCCGCGAAGCTCTCGCCGGCGCGGGGTACACCTCGACCGGCATCGCCGAGCGCATCGGCCCGGCCGGCACGGCCGGGATGCGCCACAACGATCTGCGGGCGGCGCTGCGCGCGACTGCGGGCGCACCCGACCCGCTCGCCACCCTGATCCGGCTGTTCGTCTGCGGCCAGACCGAGCCGGAGCGGGTGGTCGCCACCGCGCTGGCGCCGCTGCCACTGTCCGACGCCGTCCGTGCCGGCATCGTCGAGCGGTCCGGCGACGGGTTGCGGGCGGGGCTGGAAATCGAGGCGTACGGCGAGCAGTGGATCGTCTCCGACGTCGACGCAGGCCTACGCCCCGGCCAGCCGCTACCACCTGAACACGTACTCGGGGTGGGCGGCGCGTCGACGACCCTCGCACAGTCGACGATCCGCCGACCGGTCGCCACCGCCCTGGACCTCGGCACCGGCTGCGGCATCCAGGCGCTGCACCTGTCCACGCACGCCGCGCGGGTCACGGCTACCGACCTGTCCGAGCGGGCCCTGCGCTTCGCCGCGACCACCGCCGCTCTGAGTGGTCTGGACTGGGAACTGCTGCGCGGCGACCTGACCACCCCGGTGGCCGGGCGCCGGTTCGACCTCGTGGTGAGCAACCCCCCGTTCGTCGTCGGCCCGGGTACGACCACGCACACGTACCGTGACTCGGGGCGCGCCGGTGACGCCGTCTGCGCCGAACTGGTCGCGGCCGCGCCGCGGCTGCTCAACGAAGGCGGGTACATGCAGTTTCTCGCGAACTGGCTGCACGTCGCCGGCGAGGACTGGGACGACCGGGTCGCCGGCTGGGTCGCTGGTACGGGCCTGGACGCCTGGGTGATCCAGCGGGAGGTGTCCGACCCGGTCGGGTACGTCAACCTGTGGCTCGCCGACGCGTCCGAGGACCCCACGACCCAGCCGGCCCGAGCGGCCGCCTGGCTGGACTGGTTCGACGCCAACAAGGTCGAAGGAGTCGGGCTCGGCCTCGTGACGTTGCGCGCGAGTGGCCACGATGACCCGACGGTACGCGTCGAGGACCTGCGCCAGGCCGTCGAACAGCCGCTCGGCGCCCAGGTGGGGCCGTGGTTTCACCGGCAGGACTGGCTGCGCGGCCAGTCGACGGACTCACTGCTCGGCGCCCGATTGGTTGCCGCCGACGGTCTGCAGCTACGCCAGGAGGCGAGCCGGGGACCCGAGGGCTGGCAGGTCGACCGTCAGCTACTGGCGCTCACCGAGGGGCTGCGCTGGGTGGAGCAGATAGACCCGCTCGTACTCGCGCTGGTGAGCGCCTGCGACGGCAACGTTGCGCTGCGCGACCAACTCGACGTGCTCGCGGCCGCGCACGAGGCGGACCCGGCGGCTTTGGCGCAGGCCGCTGTCCCCCTCGTCGCGCACCTGGTCGAGCGCGGCATCCTGCTGCCGGCGGGGGGCTGAGGTGCGCGCGTTGGTGCAGACGGTGAGCCGGGCCAGCGTCACCGTCGACGGCGAGGTGGTGGGCGCGATCAGCGACGGGCTGCTGGTTCTGGTCGGCGTGCGGCACTCGGACTCGGACGTAGAGGCGCAGGCCCTCGCCCGCAAGGTGTACGAGCTGCGCATCCTCGACGACGAGAAGTCCGCCGCCGATGTCGGTGCGCCCCTGCTGGTGATCAGCCAGTTCACGTTGTACGGCGACGCGCGCAAGGGGCGGCGGCCGAGTTGGACCGCGGCCGCACCGGCGGAGGCGGCGCAACCGCTGGTCACGGCGTTCATCGAGGCGCTGCGCTCGCGCGGCGCCCTCGTCGAGACCGGGCGGTTCCGCGCGCACATGCTCGTCGAGAGCGTCAACGTCGGACCGCGCACCGTGCTACTGGAAATGTGACCCGCGTTACTGGCGGCTTCACAGCTTCCGCATCACTTCCTCACCGCGACTTAACGCCCCCTGAGCCAAGCTGTCTCCACATGATGCGCCGCTTTGTCAACGGGGAGGCGAGTAGAGTGGCTCAGCCGCTGATCGACCTGGAGTCCAAGACCCGCAATGGGCTGGACGCCTCGGGGCTGGACAGCGCGGACCTCGACGCGGTCGAGGCATCCGAGCGAGCGTCCGCGGCCGACGAGCGAGGTGTCTCGGCCGACCTGGTCCGGGCCTACCTCAACACGATCGGCCGCACCAAGTTGCTCACCGCCGCACAGGAGGTCGAGCTTGCCAAGCGGGTCGAGGCCGGCCTGTACGCCGAGGAGAAGCTCGCAGGGCACGAGGTCGACGACGACGAACTGCGCGCGGTCCTGACGATCGTCGCCACGGAAGGTCAGGCGGCCAAGGATCACCTCCTGGAGGCCAACCTGCGCCTGGTGGTGAGCATCGCCAAGCGTTACACCGGGCGGGGCATGGCGTTCCTGGACCTCATCCAGGAAGGCAACCTCGGACTCATCCGGGCCGTCGAGAAGTTCGACTACGCCAAGGGTTACAAGTTCTCCACCTACGCCACCTGGTGGATCCGCCAGGCCATCACCCGCGCCATGGCCGACCAGGCCCGCACCATCCGCATCCCGGTCCACATGGTCGAGCAGGTCAACCGGATGGTCCGGGCGCGCCGGGATCTCGCGGCGGCGCTCGGTCGTGAGCCGTCGGTCCCGGAGATCGCCCAGAACCTGGGCATTCAGGAGTTCCAGGTGATCGAGCTGATCTCCTTCGACCGGGAGCCGGTGAGCCTGGACCAGGCCGTGGGCGAAGACGGCGAGAGCGCGCTCGGTGACTTCGTCGCCCGCGTCGACCCTCGCGAGGAGCCGGCCGACGACGTCACTGGCGGGATGCTGCGCGACGAGGTAAAGATCGTCCTCGCCACGCTGTCCCAGCGGGAGCAGGCGGTGATCCGGCTGCGGTTCGGCCTCGACGACGGCCGGCAGCGCACGCTGGACGAGGTGGGTCGCGAGTTCGGCCTGTCCCGCGAGCGCATCCGGCAGATCGAGAAGGTGACGCTACTCAAGCTGCGTGACCCGGAGCGGGCGAAGCGGCTCCAGGCGTACGCGGGCTGACTCTCAACGAAGGCGGCGCGGTCCGGTATCCGGCCGTGCCGCCGGCGTGCCGATCTGGACATTCGCGTGCAGCACCGAGAGGCCGTCCGGGCGGGCCAGCACCGGGTTGAGCTCCAGCCGGTGCAGTTGCGGGTGCTCGTCAGCCATCCGGCCCACCCGCAGTACGAGATCGGCCAGCGCGTCCAGGTCGACGGGGGCCCCACCGCGATAACCGGTGAGCAGCGGAGCGGCGCGCGGCGCGCGTACCAGCGTCGCGGCGTCCCGGTCGGTCAGCGGCACGGGACGCCAGGCCCGGTCGCCGATCAGCTCGCTCGCGACGCCGCCGATGCCGAAGCCGACGACGGGCCCGAAGGACGGGTCCTCGGCCGCCTCCACGACGCACCCCACCCCGTGCTCGACCATGGGTTGGACCGCGACCTTCACGCCGGTTCCGAAGAGGCGCTGCAGCTCGTCATAGGCGCGCACGACGTCCTCGGCGTCGGCGAGGTCCAGCCGCACGGCGCCGAGATCGATGCGGTGCCGCCACGGCGAGCGGGCAACCTTCATAGCGACGGGGAACCCGATCTCGGCGGCCACC
>JAOPWA010000187.1 GCA_025965915.1 Dactylosporangium sp.
CTGCTTCATGCACGCGTCGACAAACGCGCCACCACTCCAGTTGCAGTCACCCAGCAGCCGGTTGACGGCGATCTGCTCCAGCTGGCCGACCTTCTCGTCGACGGTCATCCGGCGGACCAGGTCGTGCACGCGCGCCGCGACCGGAGCGCTCGCCCGCAGGTAGACGTCGCCATTGTCCGCAGCAGCTCGGTCGGCGGAAGCGGGTGAGGTCACGGTAAAACCGACGCAGGCGCCGGTGATCAGGAGAGCCGTCAACCGCCGCAGCCGGCGTCGACCGTACGGACTGCCAAGGGGCATTGCTGACTCCGCTCTCCGAAAGACGGGGTGCCGGCCGGGTGCGAGCGATCGCGGCGTCAGGTTGGAACAACCATGCCGGGGAGCGCTCTCGGCCATCGACCGGACGCTATGCCTTTACTGCAAGGCGCGTCAATATAAGGTCTGAACAAAGTCGTCGGACGGGTCAGGTAGAGCACCCGGTCAGATCGCCCGGCGCGCGCTCCGCGCGCCAGCCGGTCAGCGCCTCGGTCAGATCCCCCGGCGCGCGCCGCGCGCCAGCAGGTCAGCCACCGGCAGGGTCGCGGCGCCGACCGCGACCGCGTCCGGGCCGAGCCGGCACAGCTCGATGGAGGTCTGACCGAAAGGGTGCGCCAGCGCCTGGGCGCCCGCCTCCTCCCGGATTCTCGGCAGCAGCCGGGAGCCGAGGGCCAGCCCGGCCCAGCCACCGAGCACGATCCGCTCCGGGTTGAACAGGTTGACGAGGTTGGCGATGCCGGCGCCGAGATATCCGGCCGTGTCGTCGAGCACCCTGGCCGCGGTCTTGGAGCGGTCAGCCGCCTGGATCAGGGCCGCCAACTGCGACTCCTCGTCAGCCGCCGGCGCGGCGCGGCGCCGGCTGGCCTCGCGGAACCGATCCAGCACCCCCTCTGCGCCCACATACGCCTCCAGGCACCCACGCGCGCCGCAACGACAGGGCCGTCCCCCGTACACGATCGTGGTGTGACCCCACTCGCCGGCGCTGCTGCTCGTGCCCCGGTAGGTCGCCCCGTCCGTCACGATCGCGGCGCCTACTCCTGAGCCCACCAGGACGAACACCGCGTGCCGGGCGCCCCGGCCGGCGCCGAACCACATCTCGGCCTGGCCCAGCGTCTTCGCGCCGTTGTCGAAGAACAGCGGCAGATCCGTGCCGGCGCGCACCAGCGCCTCCAGCGGCACGGCGTCCCAGCCGACGGTCGGCGCGTGGACCAGCGCAAGCGGACCCTGCTCGACGGTGCCGAAAACACCGATACCGGCGCCGAGAACCCGGTCAGCCGGGACCTCCGCGCCGGCGATGACCTCCCGCAGCCCGGCGACCACGAGATCGGCGACCTTGCCCGGGTCGGGGCTCGCGGAGTCGACCGGCTGGTCGACGGTGGCGAGCGCCCGCATCGACAGATCGAACAGTTCGACCTTGATGCCGGTCTCACCCACGTCGACGCCGATCACGTACCCGTACCTCGGATCGACCGCGAGCAGTACCCGTGGCCGGCCGCCGTCCGACTCGACCAGTCCCGCCTCGACGACGAGCCCCTCGTCGATGAGCTCGCCGGTCACGTTGCTGACCGTGCCCGCGCTCAGTCCTGTGAGGCGGCTCAGTTCGAGCCGACTCACACGACCGTCCAGGAACAGCTTGGACAGCAGGACCGAGCGGTTGGTCCGCCGTACGTCGCGCACGGTCGTCCGCTGTGTCTTCATCGTCGGGCTTTCACAAGTGTGCGCACGTCAGGAGTGTAGGACCTTTATTTCAGTACTTGAATTAGCGCGGCGTCAATTGACGCACGGGCCATCTGGCGTGGAGTTAATTGGTGTGTCAATGCCCGGGTACGGTCCATTTCTGGTTCGCCGCGCCGGTGCAGGTCCAGATCTGCAGCCGAGTGCCGTCGGCCGAATTGTTGCCGGTCACGTCGAGGCACTTGTTGGCCTGCGGGTTGACCAGGTCCCGGCCGGCGGTGTAGGTCCACTGCTGGTTGGCCCCGCCCGTGCAGTCCCAGATCTGCGCCGTGGCGCCGTCGGCCGTGCTGTTGCCGGCCACGTCCAGGCACTTGCCCAGGGCGCGGATCGTGCCGTCGGCACCGACGGCCCACCGCTGGGCGGCGGTGCCGTTGCACCCGTACAGCTGAACCGCCGTGCCGTTGGCCGAGTTGGCGCCGGCGACGTCGACGCACTTACCGGCCAGACCGGTGATCGGGCCGGTAGTTCCACCGCCACCGCCACCGGAGCCCGGCGTGCCGCTCCAGGTGAACGTCGCCGACGTGGCGGCCGGCAGCGGGTACGTGAACGACTGGTTGCCCCAGTTCACCTTGACCGACTGGGTGCTGCCGGTGCCGTTGTACGCGATGAGCGCCTTCGACCCGTCCGGGTTCTTCCACGCCACGTTCGGCACGGTCGCGTTCGCCGTGGAGTCGATCCGGGACGCTCCGGGGCGGACGAACTTCGTCAGGTGCCCCATGTCGTAGTACTCGACGGTGTAGTCGACCTGGCCGTGGCGGGCGTCCCCGTTGTGCACCGTGATCAGGCCGGTGCAGGTGCCGCAGCCGCCGTTGTGCGGACCCATGTTCTGGTCGACCGCGAGGCTCCACTTCGTGACCGTACGGCCCCAGTTACGGGTGTAGTCGATGATGTTGCGCATGTCCTCGGACTGCTGGTTCGCGACCCAGGTACCGCCGGAGTGCTCGGTGTCGAAGGCGTCCACGTTCGGGTACTGGTTGTGCACCGTGGTCTGCTGGCTCACGTCGCCGCCGTACCCGTGCCAGGCGATGCCGCCGAAGTTCGGATCATTGCGGATCGCCGCGTCGGCCAGCTGCGGGGCGCCCCAGGTGTTCCAGGCGTCCCAGTTCCAGTCCAGCAGCAGCACCTTGCTGTTGATGCCGGCGGAGTGGAAGGCGGGCAGCAGGTTGCTGGCGGTGAAGAAGTCCAGGCCGCTGGTGTTCCACTGCATCGACGGATACCCGCCGCAGCAGGTCGGCTCGTTCTGCACGGTCACGTAGTCGATCGGGACGCCCTGGGCGGCGTACGCCTGGACGTACTTCACGAAGTACTGCGCGTAGGCGCCGTAGTACTTCGACTGCAGCCAGCCCTGGTCGAAGCTGTTGTTGTCCTTCATCCAGGCCGGCGCGCTCCACGGTGACGCCATCACCGTCAGGTTCGGGTTGAGTGACCGGGCCTGCTTGGTCAGCGGTACGACATCGGCCAGGTCGTGGTTGATGGAGAAGTCGCCGAGGTCGCAGCAGGTGTCGTCGTAGGAGTAGCTGTACCGGGCGAGGTCAGACGAGCCCATCGGGTTGCGCAGGAAGCTCAGGCCGATGCCG
>JAOPWA010000199.1 GCA_025965915.1 Dactylosporangium sp.
GGTGCTCACCACGTCGGTCCAGCCCCGACCGTAGAACGGCACTCCGACCACGAGCTTGCTTCGGGGAGCACCGCGCGACAGCAGCGCGTCGACCGCCCGCGACACCGTGAAGTCCGGGTTCTGCGGCTCGCCCTTCGGCGGGTACAGCGCGGACTGGTGATTGGTCACCGGCTCCCACGTACCGTGCATGTCATAGCCCTGCACGGTCGCGAAGTCCAGCGTACGGAACACTTTGCCGACCTCGTACCCGTTGTCGATCTGCTTCGGGTCGGCGGCGAGGAACGCGGTCATCGAGTAGTGCTTGCGGGTCTGACGCCCGTACGCGTCGAGTTGGTGGCGGAACTCCTGCAGCGCGAGGGTGAAGTTCTGCCTGTCCTCGGGGCGGACGATGTTGCCGTCGTTGCCGGGCGAACCCGGCCACTCCCAGTCGAAGTCGATGCCGTCAAAGACACCGGCCGCAGCGCCTTCGCCGCCCGGCTGCGGGAGGTTGCCCTTGATGAACAGGTCGACGCAGGACGCGGCGAACTTCTTGCGGGCCGCGTCGGTGGCGACGGCGTTCGAGAAGTATTTCGACAGCGTCCAGCCACCCAGAGAGATCTGCACCTTGAGGTCCGGGTACTTCTTCTTCAGCTCACGGAGCTGGTTGAAGTTGCCGGCGAGCGGCTGGCCGGCGGTGTCGGCGACGCCGTCGACGCTCTGCTGGGCCGAGAACGAGGTCTGGTAGTCGGCCCACGGATCAGCGGAGGCGCACACGCCGTCGGCGTTGACATTGCCGAAGGCGTAGTTGAGGTGGGTCATCCGGGCGGCCGAGCCGCTCGTGACGAGGTTGTTGACGAGGAACCCACGGCCGTAGATGCCCCACTGGGTGAAGTAGCCGACCTTCAGGTAGCCCTCGCTCGCCGCACTCGTGGCGTTCGCCGCGCTCGCGGCGTTGCCGGCGCTCGCGGCGTTCGCCGGCGCGAGCAACCCGGCTGAGAGTGCCAACGCCGCCGTAGCCGCCGTCAGTAATCGTCTTGTGGCCATGTGGCCTCCCAAGCTCTATTAGGAAACTTAACTGGTTGGAACCTAGAAGTGATCGGTACCCGTCGTCAATGGGCCAATATTCAGCCGCCATCCATGTGGTGCGACGAATACGCTCAAGCGGCGGGCACAGTCACGCCCGGGGAGGAACGCCATCGTGGACACCACCGGATTCGTTGAGATCACTTCTGAGACCGAACTACGGGAACTGCTCGGCGAGCCGATGCCTCGGGCGGTCACCAAGGAACGGGTACGGCTGCACGAGCGGGACCGGGAGTGGCTGGCGGCGTCGCCGTTCTGCCTGGTGGCCACTGCCGGCGCGGACGGGACCTGCGACGTCTCCCCCAAGGGGGACCCGCCGGGCTTCACCCACGTGATCGACGACGCGACCGTCGCCATTCCGGACCGTCCGGGCAACCGCCGCGCCGACGGCTTCCTCAACCTGCTGGCCAACCCACACATCGGCCTGCTCTACCTGGTCCCCGGCCGCACCGAGACGCTGCGCATCAACGGCCGGGCGCGGCTGGTCAGCGAGGCGCCGTTCTTCGACGAGATGATCGTCAAGGGCCACCGGCCGCACCTGGCCATCATCGTGGAGATCGAGCAGATCTTCTTCCACTGCTCGAAGGCGTTCCTACGCTCCTCGCTGTGGAAGCCGGAGATCTGGAACCCCGACCAACTCCCGTCCCACGCCCAGATCGTCAAGAGCGTGCAACAGATCCCGGAGACGCTCGAGGAGATGGAGCGCTACTACGGCCCGGAGTACGCCGCCCGCCTCTACGGCTGAACCGGCCCGCCCCGCTCACCGACGATCAGCGCGCGGGTACGGTCGACCGATGCCGGAGGGACACACGATCCGCCGACTCGCCGACCAGCACCGGGAACTGTTCCGCGGAAAGCGCGTGACCGCGTCCAGTCCGCAGGGGCGCTTCACCGCCGGCGCGGCTCTGATCTCCGGTGAAGTGATGGAGTCCACCGACGCGTACGGCAAGCACCTGCTGCACCGGTACGCCGGAGACCGGACCCTGCACATCCACCTCGGCCTGTACGGGAGGTTCACCGACGGGCCGGGGACGGCCCCACCGCCGATCGGCGAGGTCCGGCTCCGCCTGACCACCGGTGACCACTGGCTCGACCTGCGCGGCCCGACCGCTTGCGAGCTGCTGACCCCGCCGGAGGTGAAGGCGCTGATCGGGCGGTTGGGTGCGGACCCGCTGCGCGACGACGCCGACCCCGCCACGGCGTACGCGCGGATCAGCCGCAGCAACAAACCGATCGGCGCGCTCCTGCTCGACCAGTCGATCGTCGCGGGTACCGGTCTCATCTTCGTGACCGAGGCGCTCTTCCGCGCCGGCCTGCCGCCGACGATATCCGGCCGGTCGCTGTCGCCTGAGGCGTGGCGGGAGATCTGGGCCGACCTGCGGGCGCTGATGCGGGCAGGTGTGGAGGTGGGCAGAATCGACACCGTGCACGCGGTGCACACCCCGGAGGCCATGGGCCGCCCGCCGCGGGAGGACCGTCACGGCGGCGAGGTCTACGTGTACCGCCGCACCGGCCAGCCGTGCCTCGTCTGCGGCACCCCGGTACGGACGGCGCCGCTGGCCGGACGCAAGTCGTACTGGTGCCCCACCTGCCAGACGCTGCCATGACCGCGGCGCTGGAGCTCTACTTCGACGCGGTCACCGAGCGACGCATCCACGTCCTGTGGAACGCCCTTGCGGCAGCCGACGTCCCGACCCTGCGCCAGGTCAGTGGACGCCATCGCCCGCACCTGTCGCTGGTCGGCGCGGAGCTGCTCGACGCGCCCACCGTCACCGAGGCACTCGCGGGGCTGCCGGCGGCGCCGCCGCTGTCGCTGTCGTTCCAGTACGCCGGGCAGTTCGTCGGTCGGGTGCTCTTCCTCGGGCCGGCGCCGAAGGCCGAACTGCTGGCTCACCAGGCCGAGGTGTGGCGACGGCTACGCGAAGCGGGTGTCGGGCTGTCGGAGTTGTACGCGCCCGGTGTGTGGGTGCCGCACGCCACGATGTCGATGCGGGTACCCCGGCCGGTGCTCGCCGAGGCCATCCGTCGCTGCCTGGAGTTCCTGCCGATCGAGGCGACCATCTCTTCGGCCGCCGTGGTCGACCACAAGCGCGACCTCCGCGCTCCCCTGCCGTGAAGTGGCGCGGTTACTCGAACTCGTGCTGCATGAGCTGACGCGCCGCCTCCGCGATCGAACCCGACAACGACGGGTAGATCGTGATCGTGTGGGCCAACTGGTCGACGCTCAGGTGGTTTTCGACGGCCATCGCGATCGGCAGGATCAGCTCGCTGGCCTTCGGCGCCACCACGACGCCGCCAACCACGAGACCGGAAGCGGGCCGGCAGAACAGCTTCACGAACCCGTCCTGCAGCCCCATCATCTTCGCCCGCGCGTTGCCCGTCAGCGGCAGCATGACGGTGCGGGCCGGCACCTTGCCGCTGTCGACGTCGGCCTGGCTCGCTCCGACCGACGCGAGCTCGGGGTCGGTGAACACGTTGGAGGCCACGGTCTGCAGCTTCAGCGGCGACACCGCCTCGCCGAGCGCGTGCCACATCGCGATCCGGCCCTGCATGGCCGCGACGCTGGCCAGCGGCAGCACACCGGTGCAGTCGCCGGCTGCGTAGATGCCCGGCACGTTCGTACGCGACACCCTGTCGACGGTCACGTACCCGCCCCGGCCGATCTCCACCCCGTACTCGTCCAGACCCAGGCCGGAGGTGTTGGGGACCGCGCCGACGGCGATCAGCACGTGCGAGCCCTCGACGGCGCGGCCGTCCTGCATCTCGACGACGACCCCGTCGGCGGTGCGCCGGGCAGCGGACGCGCGTGCGTGTCCCAGGATCTTCATGCCCCGCGAGCGGAAGACGTTCTCGATGACCACGGCGGCGTCAGGGTCCTCGGTCGGCATCACCCGGTCGCGGCTGGACACCAGCGTGACCTCCACCCCCATGGCGAGGTACGCCGACGCGAACTCCGCACCGGTCACGCCGGAACCGACGACGACGAGGTGCCGGGGCAGTTCGGTCAGGTCGTACACCTGCCGCCAGTCGAGGATGCGGTCACCGTCGGGCCGGGCGGACGGCAACACACGGGGGGTGGCGCCGGTCGCTATCAGGACCGCCGTCGCATCGACGGGGTACTCCGGCTCACCACTGGCCGGCGTCACGACGACCCGGTGGAGATGGCCGACGGTATCCTCGCCGAGCCGTGCGGTTCCCTGCACGAACCGCACGCCGGCCTTGGTCAACGTGGCGCAGATGTCACCGGACTGCGCCGCGGCCAGGCGTTTGACCCGGCCGTTGACCACGGACGCGTCCACGCTGACGGTGTCGAGGCTGGCGCCGCGGATGCCGAACTCCTCAGTGTCACGATATGCGGTCACCACGTCCGAACTCGCGATGAACGTCTTCGATGGCACGCAGTCGTGCAGCACACATGCCCCGCCGGCACCCTCCCGCTCGACGACGGTCACCTCCGCCCCGAGTTGCGCCGCGACCAGCGCCGCTTCGTAGCCCGCAGGCCCTCCACCGATGATCACTACCCGATTCACAGGCACTAGCCTAGAGCGAAAGGCGGCCGGAACGGGCGTCGCACCTCATATCGGGTCCGACACGCTCCGCAGTATTCTCCCTTGAGCCCACCGGACGATATCGTCAGTGCCGTGCGTCATTACGCCGCGTATGGCTCAAACCTGGACCCGGCACGGATGCGGGCATACTGCCCCCACTCACCGATGACCGGCGTCGGCTGGATCGAAGGCTGGCGATTGACCTTCGCCGGCGAGGACGTCCTCGGTTGGGAGGGCGCGGTCACCACGATCGTCGAATCGCCCGGCGACCGGGTCTTCGTCGCGCTCTACGACGTGCACCCCGAGGACGGCAAGCAGCTCGACGAGGTCGAGGGCGTGACGGCCGGCACCTATCGAAAGCTCCACGTAC
The DNA here is from genome assembly GCA_025965915.1 of Dactylosporangium sp. Classification (GTDB taxonomy): domain Bacteria; phylum Actinomycetota; class Actinomycetes; order Mycobacteriales; family Micromonosporaceae; genus Planosporangium. The sequence continues at coordinate 4,981 of JAOPWA010000199.1, forward strand.
GGGTGGCCACGCTCGATGGGGACCTGACCGCGTGGGTCTACCTGTTCACCGGTTACGAGGGCGGCATGCCGACCACGTGGTACCTGGCCGAGCTGGTGAACGCGGCGGAGAAAGCGGGCGCACCGGCCGACTACGTCGAGCAGTTGCGGACCCGCCCCACGCGGGACGCGCAGCGCTAGCGAAATTCGGGACCCCTGTTCACAGCCCAGTCATACGCCCGGCCCGGCCGGGCGGACCCGCACGGCTGACGATCGGACTGCCGGTCGGAGTGCAGGTCCTTCTGTAGCTGCCGGGCCGCTTCCATCAGGTCGACCAGCTCGCGGCGCTCGCCGGGCTCCAGCACCCGGTAGGCCTCGCCGGCGATCCGGTCGGTCAGCGCCTCGGCCCAGACGCGCTTGCGCACGAGCGGAGCGAACGGAGGGTACGGTGGTTGCCAGCCGAACGCCGTGGCCCCCGCCTCGCCATCCGGACCCGCCACGATCGCCTCCAGCGGGGTGAGCGCGCTCGCGCGGACGGCCTGAATGTGCGCGCCGCAGCGGTGTTCGCGCAGCAGGTGAAGCAGGACCGCGGCTCGGGCGCCAAGAGCATCTTCGGGTACGGGCATCGCCCGCGACGCGGCGAACAGCGGCATTCCGGCCGGATCGGCGTCCACCACGACCCGCTCGGCCAGCTCCACGAGGCGGGCCAGCCCGTAGAACGACTCCAGGTTCTGCCTGCCCCATCGGCCGCACTCGGCGAGGTTGTGCCCGGCGATCTCATAGGGCGGCGCGACCTTGCGGGCCGCTTCCCAGCCGTCCCTGACCGCCTCTGATGCGATGAACGCCATCGCCGCGGCGGCGGTGTCGGGACGTACGTCTCCCAGCGCCCCGGCGCGGCCGGCGAGGTAGAACGCCCAACCTGTCAGGCCGAGCTGACGCGCCTTACGAGTCGTCCTGGGGTCGTGCCTGAACGCGCCGCCGAGTTCGAGTACGGCACTCTTCGCGGTAGCTGCGGCCTGCTCGGGCATCACGCCGCTTATTGTGCCGGTATCGTCGCCTTCAGTCACCACTACTCGTCGGTTTCCAGACTGTCCACCACGGCACCCGCCTTCTCGACCCGTCGGCGCGCAGCGGTCACCGCCCGCTCCGCCAGCACGCGCGCCGCCTCAGCCTCCGCCAACTCGGTACGCGCCGCGAGTAGCTCCCGGTGCGCGGCGACACGGGCCCGCCGCAGCTGGGCGACTGCCGCCGCCTCCACCGTGCGGGCCGCCTTCTCCGCGGCGCGGCGCTCGGCTTCCACCGCCGCTTCCGTCGTTTCCGTCGCGGCGAATTGCGCCCCGCCACCGTGCACGAGGCGGAGCCGGGGGCGTGGAGTCTCGCCGAACCCGGCGTATGCGACCGTCTTGATGAGCCGG
>JAOPWA010000200.1 GCA_025965915.1 Dactylosporangium sp.
GGCAGCGCGGCGCGGTGCGCGCGGCCCAGCAGCGCGCCGAGGCCACTCGCGCCCCGGCCGGTCGCCTCGACGGCGCCGTCCACGACCGTCTCGTCGGTGCGGCGCACCGCCCGCGCGAGCGCGACCACCGGGCGGACGACGAGGGCCTCCTGCACGGCGTCGAGGTAGAACGCCTCGGCCAGTACCCGCCGCGCGGGGCCGAGGGCGCGAGCCGGATCGGTGCCGGGGTCGCGCCGCCACAGCAACCAGGCGATCCCGACGCCGACCACGACGAAGACCAGCGGCACGAACAGTGCCCCGGTCAGGTGCACCCGGCCTTCGAACCCGAGACGGCGCATGAAGCCCGGCGCGAGCCCGGCGAAGCCGAGCAGCGCACTGGGCACCGCGAGTGCCACGACCGGTACGGACATCGTCCACGGCGGCTCGTGTGGACTCTCGGCGGCGGACCCGCGCGGAGGGCCGAAGAAGGTACGCAGCCACAGGCGGGTCGCATACCAGCCGGTTATCGCGACCGTCAGCAGAGCCGACAGCCAGACAAGCCAGGCGGCCCAGGGCGGGGTCGGGCCGTTGGAGTGCGCCGCCCAGGCGACCGAGATGATCTCGTCCTTGCTCCAGAAACCCGCCAGCGGCGGCACCCCGACCAGGGCGGCGAGACCGATCGTCATCGCCCAGAACGTGACGGGCAGACCCCGGCGCAGGCCGCCCATCGCCGCCATCCGGTTGGTGCCGACCGCGTGGATGATCACACCGGCCGCGAGGAACAGCAGCGCCTTGAACGCGGCGTGGGTGAGCAGGTGGAACAGGGCCGCGGGCGGCGCGCCCACCGACAGCGCCCCGGTCATGTACCCGATCTGGCTGACCGTCGACCAGGCCAGTACCCGTTTGATGTCCTGCTGGGCGCAGGCGGCCAGGGCACCGAGCAGCATCGTGATCGCCGCGACCACGGCGAGCGTCGCGAGGGTGGCCGGCGCGGGGCGGAAGAGGGGGAACAGCCGGGCCACCACGTACACCCCGGCAGCGACCATCGTGGCCGCGTGGATCAGGGCCGAGATCGGCGTCGGGCCGGCCATCGCGTCGGGCAGCCACGTATGCAGCGGGAACTGCGCGCTCTTGCCGGCGACCCCGGCGAGCAGCAGCAGCGTGATGGCGGTGAGCGTACCCTTGTCGAGCTGCGGAACCCGCGAGAGCACCTCGGTGATCCGGAAAGTGCCGAGCTTGACTCCCAGCAACGCGATGCCGAGCAGGAAGCCGACGTCACCCACCCTCGTGACCAGGAACGCCTTCACGGCCGCCCGGGGCGCCTCCGGCAGCCGCCGGTCGTGGCCGATGAGCAGGTACGAGCAGATGCCCATGACCTCCCAGCCGACCAGCAACTGGATCAGGTCACCGCTGACGACGACCAGCAGCATCGCCGCGGTGAACAGGCTGACCTGGGCGGCGTACGGGCCGTACCGGTCGTCGTCGGCCAGGTAGGCCACCGAGTACACCTGCACGGCCAGCGCCACGGCCCCGACGGCCACCGCGACGAGGACCGCGACCGGGTCGAGCCGGACGCCGAACGTGACGTGGAGATCGCCGAATTCCGCCCAGCGGCGGGATGCCTCGACCGGCCCGTTGACGCTGAACGCCAGGACGACCGCGACGGCGAACGCGACCGCGGCGCCGCCGATCCCGAGGGCCGCCGCCACCGGGCGCGGCGCCCGGGGCAGTAACAGGCCGATCAGAGCCGCGACGAACGGTACGGCCGCAAGCACCGCTCCCAGGGCCGCCTGGGCCTGCACGCTCACCGGGTGACCCCGGTCGACCCGGGTGCGGCGTGCCGCGCGGTCACCTGGGTGTCTGCGCCGATGGCCGGGTCCTCGTCGTCGGAGTCGAGGCGCACTTCGTCGACGGCCACACTCTGGCGCAGCCGGTAGAGCTGAAGCACGATCGCGAGTCCGACCCCGATCTCGGCGGCGGCCAGCACGATGACGAACAGCGCGAAGACCTGCCCGCTGTGGGGCAGAACCGCGCGAACGGTCGTGTCGGCGGTGACGAAGACCAGGTTGACGGCGTTGAGCATGAGTTCCACGGCCATCAGCAGCAGGACGGCGTTGCGGCGCACGAGCACGCCGTAACAGCCCAGGCCGAACAGTCCCGCGGCGGCCACGTACGGGATGACGGGGTGCATTCAGCTCTCCCGCTCGCCTGTGTGGCGGTGGGCTGCGACATCCGCCCGGGCTGCGACATCCGACCGGGCTGCGATATCCGGCCGGGGTCCGATGTCTGGGCGGGGTCCGATGTCTGGGCGGGACACGACGATCGCGCCGATCAGGGCCGCCAGCAGCAGCACCGAGAGCACCTCGAACGGCAGCACCCAGGTCCGGAACATCTCCACGCCGATCTCGCCGGCCCCGGTCCCCGACCCCGGCAGCGTCACCCGACTCCACCGGTATGCGTTGACCAGCAGCGCGGCCAGTCCCACGCCCGCCCCTCCGCCGACGAGCAGGCCGGCCCAGCGCGGCCGATCCAGGTCGTCACTGGCACCGATCGGCGCCCGGGTCAGCATCACCGCGAACAGCAGCAGGACCACGACCGCGCCGACGTAGAGCAGCACCTGCACCCAGGCGACCAGTTCGGCGGTGAGGACCAGGTAGAGCCCGGCCGTCGCGCCCAGCGTCACCACCAGCCACAGACCGGCGCGGACGATGTGGCGGGTCGATACGACGAGAGCCCCGGCGCCGAGCGCGATCGCGCCCAGCCCGGCCAGCAATATGTCCACGGGCTCGATACCCATGGGCGACATCCTGCCATCAACCGGCAGTCGGTCGTTGCCTCGAGATCGTCACTTCGCGTCCGAAGTGACCATGATCATCCCACGGGCGGGGGCGTCGCCGCCTTCTTCGCCGCGGCGACCTCCTCTTTTGCCGGCTCGCCGTTCGGGTCGTGCGCGGGTGGGGCGGGGACGGTCGGCATCCACTGGCCCAGCCTGTCCTTCCCGTGCAACAGGTCGCGGATGTCGTACTCGGAGTATTCGAACTCCGGCGACCAGTGCAGCGCGTCGAAGGGGCAGACCTCGATGCAGATACCGCAGTACATGCACAGCGAGAAGTCGATGTCGAACCGGTCCAGTACGTTGCGCTGGCGCGGCCGGGCCGCGCCTGGAACGACGACCTCCTCCTTGTGGGAGTCGATGTAGATGCACCAGTCCGGGCACTCCCGGGCGCACAGCATGCAGACGGTGCAGTTCTCCTCGACCAGCGCGATGACGCCGCGTGAACGCGGTGGCAGGTCGGGCTCCACATCCGGGTACTGGTGGGTGTGCGCCCGCTTGGTCATCGTCTTCAAGGTGACCGCGAGCCCCTTGGCCAACCCACCTCCGGGTACGCCACTCATGCCGCCGCCTCGCTCCGCTCAGCACCGGCGTGAGGCACCAAGTCGCTGTGCCAGCCGGTTCGCTCGCTGCGCTCGCTCATGCACCTATCCTGCCCGGTAGACCACACCCGATGCGAGTCGCTCCCGACACCGGCCGCTCCGGAGTAGCGTGCCTGACTGATGACCTCGCCGACCGACTGGACCGATCCGCCGCCCAGCGGCTGGACCGGCGACGACCTCGACCGCCTGTCCCGGGGCGGGCACCGCCGGGAGTTGATCGACGGCGTGATGCTGGTCGGGCCGCCTCCCGACCCGCTGCACGAGGCTGTCGTGGGGCTGCTCGGCGCGAAGATCGGGTCGCTCTGCCCCCCTGGGCACACGGTGACGCAGGGCGTCGAGGTCCGCTTCAACGAGCGGCGCTGCTTCGCCCCGGACGTGGCGGTGATCATCGGCGGCGGAGGTGCCCACCACGCCGGGTGGTTGGCTCCCCGGGAGGTTCTGATCGCTATCGAGACCGTCGCGCCGACGTCGCTGCTGATGGACCGGATCACCAAACCGGCGCTGTACGCGGCGGCGGGCATCCCGTACTTCTGGCGCGTCGAGACCGACGGCGGCATCGAGGTCTCCACCTACCGGCTCGATCTCGTCGACGAGGTCTACCGGCAGACCGGGGAGTTCCGGGACACCATCGACGTCCCCGTACCGTGGCCCATCAAGATCCCGATCATGGAGATCACACCCTGACCCTCAGACCATGAGCTTGACCGCCACGGTCACCAGCAACTGGGCCAGAGCCAGCGGCACCAGGACCAGCCAGCACAGCCGCTGAAGCTGGTCTTCGCGCAGCCGCGGGTACGCGACCCGCAGCCAGATGATCACGAACGAAACGGCGAACACCTTCAGCAGCGTCCACAGCCAGCCGAGCTGGGCGTCCGCGAACGGGCCCCGCCAGCCGCCGAGGAACAGCACGGTGGTCAGCGCGGCGATCACCACGATTCCGACGTACTCGGCCAGCAGGAAGAACGCGAACCGCAGGCCGGTGTACTCGGTCAGGTAACCGAAGACCAGCTCAGAGTCCGCGATCGGCATGTCGAACGGCGGCCGGCGGATCTCGGCCAGCCCGGCGATGAAGAAGATCAACATCGCGGGCAGTTGCCAGACCAGCCACCACGGCTGCCAAGTTCGGACAATTTCGGACAGGCTCAGCGTGCCCGCCGCCATCGCGACGGATGCGGCGGCGAGGACCAACGGCAGCTCGTACCCGAGTAGCTGCGCCGCGGCGCGCAGGCCGCCCAGCAGCGCGTACTTGTTGGCCGACGACCAGGCCGCCATGAGCACCGCGACGACACCGATCCCGACGACCGCCAGTACGAAGAACAGTCCGATGTCCAGCGGCTGCGCCACGAGTCCGTGCGGTCCGAGCGGGATGACGAGGAGGACCAGCAGGTACGGAAGCAGCGACACGATCGGGGCGAGGCGGAACACCGCCCGGTCCGCCGCCCGGGGCGTGATGTCCTCCTTCTGGACGAACTTGATCCCGTCGGCGACGAGCTGCGCCCAGCCGTGGAAACCGCCGGCGTACATCGGGCCGAGTCGGCCCTGCATGTGCGCCATCACCTTGTGCTCGAGCTGACCGACGATCAGCGGCAGGGTGAGGAACGCGACGATCACCGCCAGTACCCGGATCAGCAACTCCAGCCACAGCGGCATGTCAGGCCTCCCCGCCCTGGCCGGCACCCTCGCCCTGGCCTGTGGTCCCGCTCTGCTCGGCGCTCCCGCCCTGCTCGGCGCTCCCGCTCTGCTCGGCGCTCCCGCCCTG
>JAOPWA010000213.1 GCA_025965915.1 Dactylosporangium sp.
CCCGCTCGTTGTAGTAGATGAACAGCCGCGACGGCATGAAGTCGGTCAGGTGCTGCTTGAGCAGGTCGAACTCGAAGGCGGCGGCGATGGCGTTCGCCGTGCAACTGCCCAGTTGGCCCTGGTCGTAGATCTCCTTGGGGGACTGTTCGCGCAGGTCGATGCTGGGCGGGAGGGTCGTCAGTACGGCGGGTGGGGCGGCGAAGATGTGGTCGCGCTGGTCGGGTAGGTCCGGGACCCACCCGTAACGCTTTACCGTGCGAGGAGTCGGTGCGGTCATGGTCGTCCTGCCTCTCGGGTGGAAAGCGAGTCAGGAAACGACTCTCCGCCGAGGAAAACCGCAGCTCAAGCAAGTGTCTCTAACCGGACGATGCGTTACCGGCGCTGTCCGGCCGCGGCCGGTTCGCCGCTCTCCGCCCCGGCGGTTTCCGGACCCCCTCGCAGCGGGACCTCCTTGATGAGGATCGCCAGCACCGGTACGACCGCGGCGAACAGGATCGCCCACCCGAAGACGGCAGACACGGAGTTCGCCATGGACTCGAGGAGGCCGTGACGGATCGGTGCCGGCAGCGCCTTGAGCGTCGCGGGGTCGAGTCGCGCACCGGCCCTGGTCAGTTGGGCACCCGCGGCGCCGAGCTTGTCGGCGATCTCGGTGGCGAACTGGTGGTTGAAGATCGCGCCGAACAGCGAGACCCCGAACGCGCCGCCGATCGAGCGGAAGAACGTCGCCGCGCTGCTGGAGACGCCCAGGTCCTTCTGCTCGACGCTGTTCTGTGCGATCAACATCGTGGTCTGCATGAGGAAGCCCATGCCCAGGCCCAGTACGGCGATGAATACGCCGGTCTGCAGGCGGCTGGTGCCCGCGTCCTGCAGCGACAGCAGCGACATGCCCACCGCCATGCCGACGCCGCCGATGACCGGGAAGACCTTGTAGCGGCCGGAACGGGTGATGACTCGCCCGACGAACAGCGACACCACCATCGCGGCGAGCATCATCGGCAACAGCAGCAGACCGGAGTTGGTGGCCGACGCGCCCTGCACTGTCTGCTGGTACAGCGGCAGGAAGTTGATCGCGCCGAACATCGCGAAGCCGAGCAGGAAGCCGATCGCCGAGACCAGGCTGAAGTTGCGGTTGGTGAACAGGTTCAGGGGCAGGATCGGCTCGGGTGCGCGCCGCTCGACGAGCGCGAATGCGACGAGCGAGACCGTGGCCACCGCGGCGAGGCCGAGGATCTGGGCCGAGCGCCAGGCGTACTGGTTGCCGCCCCACGTGGTGATCAGGACCAGTGCGGTGATGCCCACGGCGAGCAGACCGGCGCCGAGCCAGTCGATGCGGTGCTCGGTGCGGTACTTCGGCAGGTGCAGCTTGACGGCGAGCAGCACCAGGGTGATCGCGCCGACCGGCAGGTTGACGTAGAAGGCCCACCGCCAGCTGAGGTGGTCGGTGATGAAGCCACCCACGAGCGGGCCGGCGATCATCGCCAGTGACATGACGGCGGCCATCATGCCCTGGTAGCGGCCTCGCTCGCGAGGTGGCACCAGGTCGCCGATGATCGCGAAGGCGGTGACCATGAGGCCACCGGCGCCCAGGCCCTGCAGCGCCCGGAACGCGATCAACTCGTTCATCCCGTTGTGGGTGCCTCCGATGACGTCCGAGCCGGCCATCCCGCACAATGCCGATCCGACCAGGAAGATCAGGATGGACACGAGGAAGATGGTCTTGCGTCCGTACAGGTCACCGATCTTGCCCCAGATGGGGGTCGACACGGTGGTGCCGAGGACGTACGCCGTCACCACCCAGGACAGGTGGGACAGTCCGCCCAGTTCGCCGACGATACGCGGCATCGCGGTGCCGACGATCATGTTGTCGAGCATGGCGAGCAGCATGGCAAGTAGCAGGCCGGGTAGCACCACCATGACTTCACGCCGGCGTCCGGGTGCGGCCTCGGTTGTGGGTCCGGTGTCGGTTGTGGGCGCGGTCTCGGTTGCGGACACGGATACGCTCCCCTTGATCAAGCGGCCAACTTACCTGCCGGCCGGCTAGTTGCTGTCAGTTGGGTACGGTAGATTCGTTACTAGCCGGCCGTCAAGTAAGTAAACGAGGAGCGCGCGAAACAGTCATGAGGGAGAACGCCAACACCCGTACCCGGATCCAGGACGTCGCCCTGGAGTTGTTCACCGAGCAGGGGTACGAGGCAACGTCACTGCGGGAGATCGCCGAGCGGCTCGGCGTCACCAAGGCGGCGCTCTACTACCACTTCAAGACCAAGGAAGACATCGTCATCAGCATGGTCGAGAGTCGGATCGCGGCCATGGACGAGCTGATCGCGTGGGGGGAATCCCAACCCCGGACGCCGGAGACCCGGCGGGAGTACGTGCGGCGGTACGCCGCCGATCTGCAGCACGGCCGTCACCACGAGATGATGCGCTTCTTCGAGCGCAACCAGACCGCCATGCGCACCAACCCCGCCGGCGAGAAGATGCGCGAGCGCATGATGGCGATGCTCGACATCCTCACCGACAAGGACGCCCCGCTGGCCGACCAGTTGAAGGGCTCGTTGGCGATCTTCGCCATACATGCCACGTGGTTCGTCTTCCGGCAGCCGGACGTCACCGACGAGCAGCGCCAGCAGGCCGGCCTTCAGGTGGCGCTCGAACTGATCGGCGACTGACCCGGCACGGTCAGACTGGCGCGGTCAGATTTGCGCGGTCACATTGGCGCGGTCAGACCTGAGCGCTCCAGCGCTGGCCGGCGTCCTCGCCGCAGGCGTGCTGTCGCAACTTGCCGTCGGCCTCGACGGCGGCGCACATTCCGCTGTTGACGTTGGCCAGCGCGAACGCGTCGGTCTCCCCGCGTACGAGCCAGCGCTGTTCGGCCCCGTCACGGCAGTCCGACTGCAGGATTCGGGCGCCGTCATCCCGGCTGCCGTTCTCGGTGGCGAGGCACTTGCCGGTGGCCGCATTGGTGATCACGTACTGGTCGCTGTTACCCCGGTTGAGCCGCCAGCGCTGCTGGTCCAAGCCGGTGCAGTCGGCCACCAGCGCCCACGCGCCGTTATCGGAGTTGTCGACATCGAGGCACTGCGACGACGCGGTGTACAGCGCACCGAACTCCGGCAACACCTGGCGTCCCGACGCGCCGGCCGACGCGCCGGCCGATGGGCTCGGCGACGCGCTCGAGGTGGACTGCTCGGGAAGCGGTGACGGCCCGGTGACCAGGCCTGGCAGCGCCGTTCCGGCCGGGTGTGCCGGGGCGGCGGTGGCCCCGCCGCCGAAGGGGAGCCCGAGCGCCGCCAGGACGCCACCGGCCAGCACTCCGGCGACGAGAACGCCCAGTGCGCCAGGCAGCAGCCACCGCCGCTGGGTCAGCGATGGCTCCGATGACGACAACCTGACCGGTCCGAGGGTGTGCGTCCGGCGTAGACCGAATCGCCGACCGCTGCGGTACAGGCTGCCCGACTCGTGCGTGTTCATGGACAATGTTTTACCTGGCCGATTGGATCTCTCGCGGTCCGGGTCCCACGAATTCCCTGGCCAGAGCGCCGCACGGGAACGGGTATATCGTTCTTGATATGCCCGACGACCTTCCGGTGCTTCCCGGCTTCCGTGAGATGGCCCAGTCAGCGCGGCGACGCCAGGAACTGATGGCCGAACTGGTCGCCGAGCGCCGCGCGGCCGGCCTGTCACAGGCCGAGGTGGCCGACCGGATGGGCACCTCACAACCGGCGGTGGCGCGCGTGGAGGCGGGCGCGGTCGACGTCCGGCTGTCGACCCTTCAGCGGTACGCGGCTGCGGTCGGCCGCCAGCTCGAGGTCCGGCTCGCGATGCGGGCACCCGGTGCCAACCGAGGCGAGGAGTGATCGATGAACCCACGGATGCCCGAAGACCCGCCGAGCCGCTGGGGCGTACCGCCTGGCCGGTCGCTACCCCAGTCGGCGACCACGACCGACCCCGGCGTTGCGCCCTGGCTGGAAGAGCGGATGTTCTCGCAACGCATCGTGCTCCTGCAGGGACCGGTCGTCCCGCAGGCGGCCAACCGGGCGGCGGCCACCCTGCTCACGCTGGACGCGCTGGGCACCGAGCCGGTACGGCTGCACCTCAACGCGCCGCAGGGCGAACTGTCGGCCGTGTTCGCCCTCGTTGACGCGCTGGACGTGATGCGGGCGCCGGTGCATGCCACCGTGATCGGGGAAGTGGGAGGGGCGGCGATCGGGGTATACATGGCTGCTCGGCGGCGCCTGGCGTACCCGCACGCGAGGTTTCGCCTGGCCGAACCCAACGCCGAAGGTGTCAACGGGACAGCCGACGAGGTGGCGGCCGCCGCCGGCAGCTACCTGCGGGCCTTGGAAGACCTGGTGGTACGGGTGGCACAGGTAACCGGACAGCCGCGCAGCCGCGTCGAGGACGACTTCGGTGCCGGCCGGATCATGGGTGCGACGGAGGCCCACGAGTACGGGCTGGTCGACGAGATCGTGCCGCCGACGCCCCGTTAGGCCCGGTCGTTGGATCGCAGGGTCAGCACGCCAGCCCGATCGCGAGGCGCACGGTCGTACCCCGCGGTCCGGTCTTGATCGTCACGCTGTCGCAGAGGCGATGCGCCAGCCACAGGCCCCGGCCATTGAGTGCGAACGGGGGCGGAAGGGGCTGGCCGTCGATGCGCTCGGACGGGATGCCGGGCCCTTTGTCGACGACCTCGCACTGCAGCGTTTCGTCCTGGCACCACAGGATCAGCACGCCTGAACCGCCGGCGTGGCGGACAGCATTGGTCATCATCTCGTTGACGGCGAGCACGAAGTCGTCCAATCGCTGGCCGGCCAGGCCGGCACGGGCCGCGAGGCGGGTGACGGCGTGCCGCATCGTCGTGATGAGTTGATGGTCGAACAGTTCGGACAGCAGTGCCGGCGGTCTTGAGGAAGTCTGGGTATCGTCAGTCATCGTTGACGCAGACCCGCAGCCCCGTGTGCCTAACGAAGGAGGTGTCGGCGATCACCACGCGCGGGTCCTTCCACTGGACGCGTCGACGCCTGCGAGAGTACGCCCACCCGAGTGCCTTCGCAGCCACAGCTACAGCAGCGACAGCAGCGACAGCAGCCACATCCGCGTAGGCCGATCGCGGCGCCACGTGACCTACGTCCTCGGAGTCTCCCGAATGGCGAATCCACACAGACCCTCGGGCTGCTCGTCGTGAACGTCGATGTGAGCGACTGTCGCCTGCCGTGGCCCCCGCCGGGCCCAGTCCACCAGTAGTTGTACCGGGTCGGCCGCTCCTTCGAAGACCGCTTCGACCCGTCGGTCCGGCAGGTTGCGCACCCAACCGGCGACGCCGTTCGCGACGGCGACGCTCCGGCAGGTATCCCGGAAGAAAACCCCCTGCACGGTGCCCGAGACGACGACCCGTTTGCGCACCACGGTCGAACCTTCCGCAGTCACCTCGCGTTGGTACGGCCGGTATGGCCAGGCGCCCTACGAAGCGCTCGGACGCGAACCTGCCGGCTCCTCGTCCCACGCGCGGGCCTTGCGGATCTCGTCGAAGAACCCGAGCAGTCGGTTGAGTTCCGACGTCGTGGCCTTGTCGTCGTCGCGGCCTGGCCGCCCCCCCGGTTTGGCCCCCGCGGTGCGGTGCGAACGGATCTCGGAGCGCTGCATCAGGTCCTGCGGATCGTCCGTCTGCTCCGGGGCCGAGTCGTAGACGGTCGGCATCGGCGGCGGGGTCGGCCGGTGAACCGGCTGTGGCATCGGCGGGTGAACCGGCTGCGCGACGGGCTGTCGGCCGACACGTACCGGCTGCGGGTTTGGTTGTTGCGCCGCGTGCACCGGTGGCGAAGCGATCGGCGCACGCGGCGCGGCTTGACCGGGTTGACGCGCGGCCTGACCCGGCTGCGGAGCGGACGGGTGAGCCAGGCGCCCCGGTTGCTGGGCCGCACGTGCCTGGGACATGGGCGACGGACCCGGCTGGCCCGCCGTGGGCGCCGACGCTGGGAACGGCATCGGTGAGACCGACGCCGGCGGCATGGGTGGCCCGGGCTGACGGGCGGCGTGTGTCGACGGCGGGACCGGGGCCGGCGAGATCGGTGCCGGTGCGCCCGGTGGTCGTGACATCTGCGGCGGACCCGGCTGCCGGTTGGCGTGTGCCGAGGGCGGGAACGTCGGCGGAGCCGGCGGGCTGGCGGCGTGCGCCGGCTGGCGGCTCGGCTGTTCGACCGGCTGCGGCGGGTACGGCGTCGGTTGGTGGACCGGCTGTGCCGCCGCCGATGCCGGTTCGTCGGCCATCCGCGCGCGGCGGCGGCCCGGGGGCGCGAGGACGCGGACCTCCGTGTCGCTGGATAGCCGATCGGTCAGCAAGGCGGCGAGGTTCATGACGTCTTCACCTGCGCCGCGGGGCACCGCGATCCGGACCCGCGCCCGCGCGTCGGCGGGAAGCTGTTCCAGCAGCGTGGCGAGCAGCGCGCCGGGCGGCGGCGGGTACATGCCCGAGGGCGTGCCGACCACGATGGTGCACTCGTCGACGTTGAGTGGCAGGGCGCGTGCCCAGTCGGCGGATTCGGCCGACTCGGCCGGACGGATCCACAGGCCCGCCTCGATCACTTCGGCGGCCCAGTCGGAGCCGAGTGCGAACGTGGCGGGCGCGATCGGCTGGGACAGCAGGTCCGGTGCCGGGTTGACCCAGTCGGCCGGCTCGGTGGACTGGGTGCGCGGGTTGCAGCGCAGCTCGCGCACGAACGGCCGCCACCGCGGCTTCCCGTCGCAGTCGACGGTGACGAGTGCCGGCTCTCCGCCCGACCCGTACAGCGGCAGGCCGGCGCGGGTCCGCGTGGGAGCGCCGAGCAGCGACGCCGTCACCTCGCCGAGCCGCCCGTTGGTCACCGGGTCCGGTCCGTACGGAGTGAAGACCAGCCGGTCGACCGTCCGGCGGGGCAGGATCGCCAGCGCCCGGGCCAGATCCTCGCGGTGCAGGGGCTCCTCGTCGGGGTGCGAGACGATAAGTGCCGGATTGTCCGTATCGACGGGCACTGAGAAAACGAGGTCGGTCACACCGCGGTAACCGGAGCGGTGCAGCCACAGTCCCGCGGGCACGTGCTCTACGACCAGGCCGTTGCCCAGGTCGCCGGCCTCGCCCAGGTCACGGTCCCAGTGCGGCGCCGGGTAGCGCCAGCCGACGCGCGACGGGGCGCTGCCCGGCGCAAACCGCCACCAACCGCCCGGGCGCTGCGTGCCGCGTCCGGCCGCCGCGAACAGCGAACCGCCGGGAACGCCGAGCAGGGGGCCGGCCGGGGCGATGACCTCGACGCCGAGCCGGGTGGCGAGCTGATATGCCGGCGCCGGTCGATCGTCGTGCAGACATCCGCTGTTCCACGCGACGAGGCGCACCCGGTTGCAGTGCGGCGGGAAGTGCTCGGCCAGTACGTCGGCCAGCTCGTTCATCATCGCCGGAAGCAGTCGGATGGTGTGCGAGGTGACGAGCACAGCCAGCTCGCTCGAGCCGGACGCCTTCGTGACCAGCGATGTCATGCCGGCGCCGGGCTCGGGCCCGGTGTGCACCATCGCGCAGCCGGACACCCACGTGAGGCGCATGTCAGGCCAATGCCTGAGGCTTAGCTGCACTGAGAAGGTCACCCTCCGTGAGGTTTTTCCGGCGGTGGCGCGTCGGCGAGCATACCTCAATTTTCGAGGCTGACCGCGTCGGCGTACCCATGCACCATCCGCGTGTCATGTGCGCAGCGCAACCCTGACGCGCGGCTTTGTCTCTGACATCCGGCCTGCCCGCGCCCCGATCGGCGGTCGACGGCGGCGCCGGTAGGGACACCGACAGAGAGTTGCGCCTAGATCATGTTTCCAGGTCGCCTACCGGTGGTAGTGATGTTGCATGGGTCTGCGCACATGGATCGAGGGCTGGCCGGTCTACCGTCAGCTCACCGGCACCGACCCCTTGGGGCGGGGCGCCGCGGCGATGTCTCGGCGCTCGGCGGAGCTCACTCCGCGCACCGAGACCGCCGACTCGATGGCCAGGTCGGTCTGTCCTTATTGTGCGGTTGGCTGTGGTCAACGGGTCTACGTCAAGGACGGTCGGGTCACCCAGATCGAGGGCGATCCCGACAGCCCCATCTCGCGGGGCCGGCTGTGTCCCAAGGGCGCGGCCAGCAAGAACCTGGTGACGAGCAAGTTCCGGCAGACGACGGTGCGCTACCGCCGGCCGTACTCGACCGAGTGGGAGGACCTGGACCTCGACACGGCGATGGACATGATCGCCGACCGGGTCATCGCGGCCCGGGCCGACAGGTGGGAGGACGCCGACGACGAGGGTCGGCCGCTCAACCGCACCCTGGGCTTCTCGGGGCTGGGCGGCGCGACGCTCGACAATGAGGAGAACTACCTCATCAAGAAGCTGTTCACGGCGATGGGTGCGATCCAGATAGAGAACCAGGCCCGTATTTGACACTCCTCCACCGTCCCCGGTCTGGGGACCAGCTTCGGTCGCGGCGGCGCCACCAACTTCCAGCAGGATCTCGTCAACGCTGACTGCATCCTCATCGAGGGCTCGAACATGGCCGAGTGTCACCCGGTCGGGTTCCAGTGGGTCATGGCGGCGAAGGAGCGCGGCGCGAAGATCATCCATGTCGACCCGCGCTTCACCCGTACCAGTGCGTTGGCGAACACGTATGTGCCGATCCGGGCGGGTACGGACATCGCGTTTCTGGGTGGGATCGTTCGGTACATCCTGGACAACGAGCTGGACTTCCGGGAGTACGTGCTGGCCTACACCAACGCGGCGTCGATCGTCAGCGAGGGTTTCTGCGATACCGAGGACCTGGACGGGCTGTTCTCCGGCTACGACCCGGAGACGGGCGTCTACGACCCGACGACGTGGCAGTACGAGGGCCACGAGCACCTCGGCGCCGAACGCGAAGCGGTCATCGAGCGGGAGACGGCGATGCCGCTGCAGCACGAGTCGCACGGACCCGGGGTAGCCCGCGACGTCACGCGCGACGAGACGCTGCAGCATCCGCGCTGCGTCTACCAGATCCTCAAGCGGCACTTCGCCCGCTACACCCCGGAGATGGTCGAGCGGACCTGTGGCATACCGCGGGAGAAGTTCGAGGAGGTCGCGCGGGTCTGGACGGAGAATTCCGGCCGGGAGCGTACGACGGCGCTGGTCTACGCGGTCGGCTGGACGCAGCACACCACCGGAGCGCAGACCATCCGCACCGGCGCGATCATCCAGCTGCTGCTGGGTAATGTCGGGCGGCCGGGCGGCGGCATCCTGGCGCTGCGCGGGCACGCCAGCATCCAGGGCTCGACCGACATCCCGACGCTGTTCAACCTGCTGCCGGGTTACCTGCCGATGCCGCACGCCCAGCTGCACCCCACCTACCAGGACTGGATCGGCAGCATCTGCCACCCGAACCAGAAGGGCTTCTGGCGCAACGCTCCCGCATACTGCGCGAGCCTGCTAAAGGCCTACTGGGGTGACGCGGCCACGCCCGAGAATGACTTCGCCTACGGGTACATGCCGCGACTGACCGGCGACCACGGCATCTACAAGCAGGTCCTCGACATGATCGACGGCAAGATCAAGGGGTACCTGCTGTTCGGGCAGAACCCGGCGGTCGGCTCGATCAACGGCCGGGCGCAGCGGCTCGGAATGGCCAACCTCGACTGGCTGGTCGTTCGCGACCTGTTCATGATCGAGAGCGCCACGTTTTGGCAGAACAGCCCCGAGGTCGAGACCGGCGAGATCGTGCCGGAGGAGTGCCGCACCGAGGTGTTCTTCCTGCCGGCGGCGTCGCATGTGGAGAAGGAAGGGACGTTCACCCAGACCCAGCGGCTGCTGCAGTGGCGGGAGAAGGCCCTCGACCCGCCGAATGACGCCCGATCCGACCTGTGGTTCGCCTACCACCTGGGCCGCATCATCCGCGAGAAACTGGCCGACTCCACCCTGCGGCGGGACCGCCCGCTGCTCGACCTCGCTTGGGCCTACCCGACGCACGGCGAGCACGACGAGCCGAGTGCCGAGGCCGTGCTGCGCGAGATCAACGGGTACGACGTGAACACCGGCCTCACCCTCAGAACATTCGGCCAGCTGCGCGCCGACGGCTCCACGGCCGGCGGCTGCTGGATCTACTGCGGCGTCTTCGCCGACGGCGTCAACCAGGCCGCCCGGCGCCGCCCGGGCAAGGAACAGACCTGGGTGGCCCCAGAGTGGGGCTGGGCGTGGCCGGCCAACCGGCGCGTGCTCTACAACCGCGCCTCGGCCGACCCCGAAGGCCGGCCGTGGAGCGAGCGCAAGGCCTATCTGTGGTGGGACGAGGACAGGGGCTGCTGGAACGGTTACGACGAGCCCGACTTCGAGAAGACGAAGCCGCCGTCCTACCGGCCGGGCCCCGGTGACGAGGGCGCTGCGGCGATCGCCGGTGACGACCCGTTCATCATGCAGGGCGACGGGAAGGGCTGGCTGTACGCGCCGTCGGGCCTGGTCGACGGGCCCATGCCGACCCACTATGAGCCGCCCGAGTCGCTCGTACGCAACCCGTTGTACGGGCAGCAGGCCAACCCGGTCCGCAAGGTGTACGACCGACCGGAGAACACCACCCATCCCAGCCCGCCGGAGCCGAACGTCGAGGTCTACCCGTACGTGTTCACCGTCGCCCGGCTCACCGAGCACCACACGGCCGGCGGCATGAGCCGCTTCGTCGAGCACCTCGCGGAGCTTCAGCCGGAGATGTTCTTCGAGGTGTCGCCGGAGCTCGCGGCCGAGCGGGGGCTGACGCACCTGGGCTGGGGGCACGTGGTCACCGCCCGGGGTGTGGTCGAGGGGAAGGTGCTCGTCACCGACCGTCTCACCCCGCTACGGATCGCGGATCGGGTCGTCCACCAGATCTGGATGCCCTACCACTGGGGTCCCTCCGGATGGTCGACGGGTGACTCGACCAACGACCTCTTCTCGATGGTCCTCGACTCGAACGTCCTCATCCAGGAGGGCAAGGCCGGCACCTGCGACGTGCAGCCGGGGCGGCGGCCACACGGACCGGACATGTTGGAGTACCTGAACGAGTACCGCCGGCGCGCCGGGATCCTGGAACACCACCAGACCCCGATCATCACCACGGACGCCGTCTACAAGTCCCACAGGTGCGGGAGGCCTGATCATGGTGATTGAAAACCGTCTCTACGGGCCGCTCGACCCCGCGCCGGAGGCCGGATACATCGACCCCCCACCGCGCATGGGTTTCTTCACCGACACGAGCGTCTGTATCGGCTGCAAGGCGTGCGAGGTGGCCTGCAAGGAGTGGAACAACGTACCCGAGACCGGTCTCGACCTGCTCGGCATGTCGTACGACAACACCGGCGACCTGACCGCGAACTCGTGGCGCCACGTCGCCTTCGTCGAGCAGCCGGTGACCCGCGAGAAGCTGGCGGAGCGGGGGACCGTCGGCGGCGGGCAGGCCGGCAAGCAGCCCCCGGCGTTCGAGGGACTGCCGACCACGACGGTGGCCGCCCCCGAATCGGCGGCGCGCGCGGCGACCACCGGCAAGGAGACCGGTACCAGGCCGGGCGTGCCACCGAGCCCCGAGCCGGGCGCCGCCGCCGAGATGGCGGGCGAGTTCCTGGGCATGCCGTCGTCCGTCCTTCCCGGCCAGCTGCCGGGCGGTGAGCGCACCGACTTCCGCTGGCTGATGATGTCGGACGTGTGCAAGCACTGCACGCACGCCGGCTGCCTGGACGTCTGCCCGACCGGGGCGCTGTTCCGGACCGAGTTCGGCACCGTGGTCGTGCAGGAGGACATCTGCAACGGCTGCGGGTACTGCATCTCGGGCTGCCCGTACGGCGTCATCGACCAGCGCAAGGACGACGGGCGGGCCTGGAAGTGCACGCTGTGCTACGACCGCCTCAAGGACGACATGATGCCGGCCTGTGCCAAGGCCTGCCCGACCGAGTCGATCCAGTACGGGCCGCTCGACGAACTGCGCGAGCGGGCGGCGCAGCGGCTCGATCACCTGCATGACATCGGGGAGACGGCCGCCCGGCTGTACGGCAACGACCCGAAGGACGGCGTCGGCGGCGACGGCGCCTTCTTCCTGCTCCTCGACGAGCCGGAGGTGTACGGGCTGCCGCCCGACCCGGTCGTGCCCACCCGGGATCTGCCGGACATGTACCGGCGTGCCGGCGTCGCCGCGCTGACCATGGCCGCGGCCGTGGCCGTCGCGTTTCTGGGCCGGCGGCCGTGACCGCAGGAGAGATGGGCAGCATGGGTCGTGAGGCAGCGAGCCGCGAACCGGCCGGCCGACCGCCGGTCGGTGACCGATTTCGTCAATTTCAGGCGTCCCGCGGCCGCGGTGAGGGTAAGCGCGAGCGGCGCGAGGGCGGCGAGCAGCCGATGGTGCCGCGCGCGGAGTTCCGCTCCTACTACGGCCGGCCGATCATCAAGCCGCCGGTATGGCACCACGACATCGCCGCGTACCTGTTCACCGGCGGGCTGGCGGCCGCCTCGTCCATGATCGCGGCCGGCGCCGACCTGACCGGCCGGCCGGTCCTGCGCCGGGTGGGCCGGTTGACCTCGCTCGCCGCGCTCGGCGCCAGTACCTACTTCCTGATCCACGACCTGGGGAAGCCGGAGCGGTTCCACCACATGCTGCGGGTGGCCAAGCCGACCTCGCCGATGTCCGTGGGCACCTGGATCCTCGCCACGTTCGGGCCGGCCGCCGGTCTGGCGGCGATCGCAGAGGCGGCGCCCCTGCTGCCGCAGCGGGGCGTGCTCGGGCTGGTCCGGCGGATCCTGCCGCCGGTCGGCCGGGGCGCGAACCTCGTGGCCTTCGCGATGGGGCCGCCACTGGCCACGTACACCGCGGTGCTTCTTTCCCAGACCGCGGTGCCGTCCTGGCACGAGGCGTACCCGCACCTGCCCTTCGTGTTCGCCGGCAGCGCGTCGGCAGCGGCCTCGGGGGTGGGCCTGGCGATGGCGCCGCTTTCGGAGACCGGGCCGGTGCGGCGGCTCGCCGTCGCCGGCGCGGCGTTGGAGTTGGCGGCGATGCACCAGGTCGAGCACTCGATGGGGCTGGTCAGCGAGCCCTTCCACCTGGGACGTGCGGGTCGGGAGTTGCGGGCGGCCCGCGCCTTCACCATGGCCGGGGCGGTCGGCGCCCTCATCAGCGGCCGCAGCCGGATCCTGTCCGCGCTGTCCGGCGCCTCCCTGGTCGTCGGGTCGGCCCTGACCCGTTTCGGCATCTTCGACGGCGGGAAGGCATCAGCTGAGGATCCCAAGTACACGGTGGTTCCGCAGCGGCAGCGCCTGGAGGCGCGGGGCGTGGAGGGCGTGGAAAAGGTGAACGTGCCAGAGGTGGACTGACGGAGGACCGCGGGATGACGGCGGCGCGGACGGTCAGAGATACGAAAAATCCGACGCGCGGACGGTGGGGACTGGTCATTGCCGCAGTCCTGGTCCAGTTGGCGCTCGGTGCGGTGTACGCGTGGAGCGTGTTCAACCGGCCGCTGCAGGACGAGTTCCATTGGAGCAAGGCGCAGGTCGTCCTGCCGTTCGAGGTGGCCGTCGGCACCATCTTCATCGGCAGCATCATCGGCGGTCGCATCCAGGACCGGCTCGGTCCCCGCCCGGTCGCGCTCGGTGGCGGTGTCCTGTACGCGCTTGGGGTGATGCTCGCGTCCCTGGTGTCGTCGCGTGACCAGTTGTGGCTGCTCGTACTCGGGTACGGGGTGCTGGGCGGCATCGGGATGGGCGCGGCGTACATCACGCCGATCGCCATGCTGGCGAAATGGTTCCCGGACAAGCGCGGGTTGATCACCGGCATCGCGGTGGCCGGCTTCGGCTTCGGCGCGGTCATCACCGCCCCGGTCGCGAAGTGGCTGCTCGCCAATTTCCCCCGCAAGACCGAGGTGTTCCTGCCGCTTGGCCTCGCCTACCTCCTGGCGGTGCTGCTCGGCGCGTCGTTCTTCCGCGACCCGCCGCGGGACTACCGGGTGCCGGGTTTCGTACCGCCGACCACCGGTCGCGCCGTAGCCGGGGTTCGCGCCTACACCCTGCACGAGGCGCTGCGCACCCCGCAGTGGTACGAGCTGACCGCGATCCTCGCGCTGAGCGTGGCGTGCGGGATCGCCTTCATATCCCAGGCCGCCGACGCCGCGCAGTCCATCGCCCACGTCGGTGCGGGCACCGCGGCGACACTCGTCGGCCTACTCGGGCTGTTCAACGCCGGCGGGCGGATCTTCTGGGCCTGGCTGTCCGACCGGATCGGCCGGATGACGGCGTTCGTGGACATGCTCGTGCTGCAGGCGCTCTGCTTCCTGGCGCTGCCGCACGCCCGGTCGTTGATCCTGTTCACGGTGCTCGGCGCGCTGGTATACCTCGCCTACGGCGGCGCGTTCGGCACCATGCCGGCGACGGCGGCGGACTATTTCGGTACGTCCCATGCCGGCGCGGTCTACGGCGCGATGATCGTGGCGTGGAGTATCGGTGGCGTGGTCGGACCGACGGTCACCGCCCTGTTGTACGAGCGGAGCGGGCACAGCTACACGCTGCCGTTCACGGTCCTCGGGATCGTCGCGCTCGTGGCGGTAGCGCTGCCGGTCGTCACCCGGATGCCGTCGGAGCCGGCCCCGTACCGGACCGGGGCGACTCCAATAGCGCGTCACTGATCCCGCACGCCCAGGTCGGCCCTACCCTGCTGTCATGTCGAGGTTCGAGATCGACCGGCGAGGTCTTCGCGCGATCGCCCGGTTCAACGCGGTGATGCAGCCGGAGCTCGACCGGCTGCACCGCCGGTGCGCCGGCGCACCGGTCGCCGAGGTGCGGACCGAACTCGCGAAGGTGTGGGGCGCCAACGCTGGGAAACCACTGCCCGAGCCATATTTGACAACCTGGGCGACGTCGATCAGCAATGGTGCCCGGGTCATGTTGCGCGGGGGCGGCTGAGCGGGCTGTTTGGGTGGAGGCTCAGCGCACTGGGTGGAGGCTCAGCGCACCACGAGCGTGACCCCCTCGCGGCGGGGGACCAGTTCACCGATCACCGGGTAACCGGGCACCTCCCCGGCGACGAGCAGGCCGCCTGAGGTCTGCGCGTCGGCCAGGAGCAGTAGCTCGTCTTCGGTGATGCCGTCCGCACCCAGATGCGGGCGCACCCAATCCAGGTTGCGCCGGGTCCCGCCGCTGACGTAACCGGCGGCCAGGGCGACCCGGGCCCCGTCCAGATACGGCACCGCCGACGCGTCGACCACGGCCGTGACACCGCTGGCCCGCGCCAGCTTGTGCAGGTGACCCAGTAGGCCGAAGCCGGTCACGTCGGTGGCGCAGACCGCCCCGGCCTTCAACGCGGCCACGGCCGCGTCCCGGTTGAGGGTCGCCATGGCGTCGACCGCCGCCGCGAAGACCTCGCCGGTCGCCTTGTGCCGGCTGTTCAACACGCCAAGCCCGAGCGGTTTGGTCAGCGTCAACGGCACCCCGGCACGCCCACCGTCGTTGCGCAGCAGCCGATCCGGGTCGGCCAGCCCGGTGACGGCCATACCGTACTTGGGTTCCGGATCGTCGACGCTGTGCCCGCCGGCCACGTGACAGCCGGCCTCGCGCGCCACGTCGAGACCGCCGCGCAAGACGTCGGCGGCGAGCGACATCGGCAGCACGTCGCGGGGCC
>JAOPWA010000219.1 GCA_025965915.1 Dactylosporangium sp.
TCGACGAGACCACGCTGGCCCGTGAACTGGCGCCGCTGGCGGCGCACTACCCGGCGCTGCGCATCGGTGCGCCGTGGTGGTTCTACGACAGCCCCGGAGGCATGAGCCGACACCGCGACCTGGTCACCGAAACAGCCGGCTTCTACAACGGCGCCGGGTTCAACGACGACGCGCGGTGCTTCACCTCCATCCCCGCCCGCCACGACATGTCGCGACGGATGGACTGCAGCTTCCTGGCCGAACTCGTGGCGCAGCACCGCCTCGGCCTCGACGAGGCGCACGAGATCGCCCGGCTCTGGGCTCGCAACCAGGCTCGCGAGGTCTACCTGCCGGACCGGACGTGAGCGCCGAACTGTCGCGGCTGTCGCGGCGGACACTCAGCGGCGTCACCACCGCGGCCCGCCCGGCGTACGACCCAGCGGGCCTGGCCACCGGAATCGTGCATCTCGGCATCGGGGCGTTCCACCGTGCGCACCAGGCCGCGATGACCGACGCCGCGCCCGACGTGGCCGACAGCGGCTGGGGCATCGCCGGGGTCACCCAACGCTCCACAGATGTCGTGGACCGGATGCGGCCACAGGACTGCCTGTACACCGTGGTCACCCGCAACGGCGGCGATCAGCTCGACGCGCGGGTCTTGGGATCCGTGACGTCGGTGCTTCACGCGGCGTCGCAGCCCGACGCGCTGTTGGCAGCCCTATCGGCCCCGGCCACGCGCATCATCTCGACCACAGTGACGGAGAAGGGGTACGCGGCGACGCTCTCGTCGCGCACGCTGATGACCGGCTCACCGTTGGTGGCCCGGGACCTTGCCGATCCGCAGCCGCATCGCAGCGTCGTCGGGCAACTGGTGGGCGGCTTCGCCGGACGGGCCGACCGGGGTGCCCCCGGGGTCACGGTGTTGTGCTGCGACAACGTACCGAGGGGTGGTGACCTGCTGCGCGACCTGTGCGTGCAGTTTCTCGAGCACTGGAGCTCGAGCCGCGCCACCGAGGTCGCGTCGTGGGTGTCGCGGCACGTGCGGTTCCCCAACACGCTGGTCGACCGCATCGTGCCCGGTACGACGGCCGCCGACGCGCAGGCGCTGACGCGACGCCTCGGCTACCGCGACGACGCGCTGGTGTCCGCGGAGCGGTACGGCCTGTGGGTGATCGAAGACGACTTCGCCGTCGGCCACCCGCGGTGGTCGGCCAACGACGTGCGGCTGGTGAAGGACATCCAGCCGTGGAGCGAAGTCAAGCTGCGACTGCTCAACGGCGGCCACTCCCTGCTCAGCTATGTCGGGCTGCTCGACGGCCGGGAGACGGTCTCCGAGGTCATGCGGGTCGCGTGGATTCGCCGGCTGCTTGACGCCTGGCTCGACGAGGCGACCCGGTCACTGTGCGAACTGCCGGACGGGTTGGACCTCGCCACCTACCGCGACCAAATCGTCAGCCGGTTCGCCAACGACGGTATCGCATATCGGCTCGACAAGGTGGCCTCCGATGGCTCCCTCAAGCTGCCAACCCGCGTCGGATCCACCGCGAGTGATCTGATGGCTGACGGGGCCACCGCCCACGTCGCGGCGCTCACGCTAGCGGCATGGCTGCACTATGCCGAGCAACCCGGCACGGTCCTCGATGATCCCAACGCCGACCACATCGGCGAAGCGCTCGGTGCGGGTGGTGGTTCGCGTGCTCTAGTGGAGCGCCTGTTCGGGTCACACGGCATCGCTCCCCTGCCCGCCGTCCTGCAGGATGGCTTTCTCGACGACGTCGCAACGGCGCTCAATACACTCCGGTCACGGGGGATATCGGCGATAGCGCGCCTAATGGCATGACCACCACGTGTCGGCAGCAACTCTAGGGATTGCTGGCCTTGGATCGTCAGGGTGAACTCTTCCGTAAGGGGGAAGAGGTCAGGTCTCCATATCGCCGCTGGTCGTCGCCTTGATCAAACAGCTGTCGAGAGGGCGGCCTTCGATTCGAAGGTGATAGAGATCATTTAGCGGCCTGCTCCCATTCTGCTCCCACCCGTAAGTGCGTCCACTCTTACCAGCACTTACGCCGGCGACCTGTAAAGACTCGTTGAGCTGCGGCGATACGAAGCCGTTCAACGCGGTTCAGAGCCGTTGAACGCAGTCGTGTCAACGAACGGTTCGCACCCCTCTGACCAGCACAAACACGAGGGCCCGCAGGTCACGCCGAGACGATGCGAGCTCCTCAACCCGGTCGAACGCGGTTCAGCGCCGTTCAACGCGCCCCGCTGCTCCCAATCCGCTCCCCAACCGATCTACGTCTGTGCGACGGCAGCGGCCGCACGAAGGAAGACGGAACCGCGAGACCGTCGCCCGATCGCGCCACTCGCGGCATGAACGGACGCGTGCGTATGGTCCAACGGGCTGTTTCAGGGCGTCGTTGTGAAGGGTCCTCCCCGCCGTGATCAGCTCTTCCCATCGATGTCCCGTGCCGCCGTGACCAGGGCGGGGAGCACCTGGGCCGCGGTTCCGCGCACGTTGATGGCGCAGACTCGATCGAGCGGCGTGGGCTCCAGATTGATCTGCATCACGGTGGCGCCGGAGCGTGCTGCGGTGCGGGGGATCTCGGCGGCCGGGTACACCACGCCGGAGGTGCCGACGGTCAGCAGCACATCGCAGCTGGCGGCGGCTTCGATCGCCGCGGCCAGGGCCGCCTCGGGCAGGGCCTCACCGAACCACACCACGCCTGGGCGGACGAGCGCTCCGCAACGCGTACAGCCGGGCGGCGGCATTCGGCGACCCTCCCCCATGTCGGTGCTCTCCTCCTGTTCGGTGTCCGGGAAGGCAGCCGGGTGGGCATCGTCTGCCACACAGCGGGGCGCGAAGAGACTGCCGTGCAGGTGGATCGGAGCCTTGGACCCGGCCCGCTCGTGCAGGTCGTCGACGTTCTGGGTGATGACGACGCTGCCGGGGGCCATGGCCTCGATGGCGGCTACGGCCAGGTGTCCAGGATTGGGCTGCGCCCTGCGCGCCCGCGCGCGCCGCCATTCGTACCAGCCCCAAACCAGATCTGGATCTGCGGTTCCCCTCGTAACGTGGAGGCCAGAACTTGAGGGATAGAGGTTCATGGCTGAGACGAGACGCCGGTTCGATCCGGAGTTCCGCGAGGGCGCGGTGCGCATCGTGCGCGAGACCGGGAAGTCGATCGCTCAGGTAGCGCGTGACCTGGGCATCAACGAC
>JAOPWA010000221.1 GCA_025965915.1 Dactylosporangium sp.
AGGACCCTGTCGAAACTGTTCCGATATAAGACGACAGTTCTGCCGTTATCAATACGGATCACCAGCGAGGTGTATCCGGGCATCGCACCGCGGTGGCCGAAGCCTGTCGTGCCATCGTCGAACCGGAAGCGGTACAGACCGAAGCCGTAGCCGTGGCGCCCGTCAATCGGGGCCGCGTCGCACATCGCCGACAATTGCGCGGCGGGCAGCAGTTCACCACCGAGGAGCGCGTCGTAGAACCGCGCGAGATCCGCGGGTGTCGACACCATCGCGCCCGAGGCCCAGGACTGCGATGGGGTGATCTCGGGGCACGCTATGTAGGGACCGCCGCATCGGACGTACCCGGTGGCATGCGGACCGCGCAGGGTCGGATCGACGGTCGGAAAGTAGGTGTCGCGCAGGCGTAGGGGTGCGATGATCCGCTGCCAGACCTGCGCGTCGAGTCGCTGTCCGGTAACCCATTCCACGACGAGGCCGAGCAGGAGATAGTCGGTGCTGGAGTGGTGGTGGGTACGGCCGGGCGGGGTGTGGCCGTCAAGCGTCAGCGCGAGGCGTACCAGATCTTCCGGAGCGTGATAGCGGTCGAAGACCCGCCAGTCAGGCGGGCTGCCGACCAGCGCGCCGACATAGCAGGGAAGCCCTGACCGCAGTCCCAGCAGGTGACCGACTGTCAGGTCCGGGTGCAGTGGGTACTCCGGCAGCCAGCCGCCGACCGGATCGTCGACCGCGAGCCGCCCCTCGCCGGCGAGTTGCAGCACGACCGCCGCGACGAAGGTCTTGGTGATGCTGCCGATCCGAAACCGGTCGGTGACCGTAATCGGTCGCGGGTCGACGAAGTCGGCCACCCCGGCCGTGGCCGTGAGCTCCTCGACGCCGTCCTGCGTGACGCGCGCGAAGAGGCCGGGTCCGTGCCCGGCCTCCGCCATCCGCTCCAGCGCGCGTTGGACCCCGTTCAGAGCCGTTCGGCCACGTAGTCGACGCAGCGGGTGAGCGCCTCCACGTCGGCCGGGTCGACGGTCGGGAACATGGCCACCCGCAGTTGGTTGCGCCCAAGCTTGCGGTAGGGCTCGGTGTCGACGATGCCGTTGGCGCGCAGCGCCTTCGCGATCGCGGCGGCGTCGACGCCCTCGACGAAGTCGATCGTGCCGACCACGTTGGAGCGCAGGCCATGGTCGAGCACGAACGGCGTTGCGACCTCCGAGCGCTCGGCCCAGCCGTACAGGATCGAGGCGCTCTCGGCACTGCGCTTGGCCGCCCAGGCCAGCCCGCCGTTCGCCAGCATCCAGTCGACCTGCTCGGCGGCGAGGAAGATCGTCGCGAGCGAGGGGGTGTTGAGAGTCTGCTCCAGCCGCGAGTTCTCGATCGCGGTGACGAGGTCGAGGAAGGCCGGGATATAACGCCCTGACTCCTTGATCTCCATCGCGCGGGCGATCGCGGCCGGCGACATCAGCGCGATCCACAGCCCGCCGTCGGAGCCGAAGTTCTTCTGTGGCGCAAAGTAGTACACGTCGGTCTCGGCGAGGTCGACCTCGAGGCCGCCGGCGCCCGACGTCGCGTCGTGCAGCATCAACGCGCTCTCGTCGGCTCCGATAAGCCGCTTCACCGGTACGGCCACGCCGGTGGAGGTTTCGTTCTGCGGGGTGCAGTACGCGTCGACGCCGTCCTCGACCCGAAGTGCCGGTGCGGAGCCCGGGTCGGTCTTGAGTACGGTCGGCTCGGCCAGAAACGGTGCGTCCTTCACCGCTTTAGCGAATTTCGCCCCAAATTCGCCGAACTGCGCGAACTGTGCCTTCTCTCGAATCAGGGAGAACGTCGCGACGTCCCAGAATGCGGTGGTGCCACCGTTGCCGAGCACCACCTCGTACCCCTCGGGCAGGCGAAACAGTTCGGCCAACCCCCGGCGAAACCGTGCGACCTGGTCGCGCACCGTCTTCTGGCGGTGCGAGGTGCCCAGGTACGTACCGGAGACGGCGGCGAGCGCCTCGACCGCCTCCGGACGGACCTTGCTCGGCCCGCAGCCGAACCGGCCGTCAACCGGTTTCAGGTCGTCGGGGATGCGAATCTCAGCCATGTTCAGATATCTCCCATGGTTGGCGGCGAGCCCGCGATTGCGGGGTGGACGGACCCGGCGGCACTGCCGTACCCCGCAGATCCTGCCATCCCCCGCGTTGCTGCTCGTCGCCGACCGTCACGCTCCGCGGATGCTCTTGGTAACTCGGCGTGATCATGGGCGCGGGTGCGGCCCTGGTCCCGCCCGGGGCCGCAGGCCGGGCGATCCCCATCGGGGCCGCAGGCGGGGCGATCCCCATCGGGGCCGCAGGCGGGACGATCCCCATCGGGGCCGCAGGTCGGGCGATCCCGACCGGCCGGGCGATCCCGACCGGCCGCGGGAGCGCGGCCTCCCTGCGCAGCCGCCTGCGCCGGCGCCACGCACGCCAGCTCATGGTGATCCACGCCGTCTGGATCAAGGCCAGGAGCGCGAACGGTGTGGTCGGGAGGAGTTGGCGCCATGGGTTGACGTCGCTGGCCCAGGCATGCCTGGCTGAACGGCTGGGTAGCCAGGTCCGCTCCGCCGTGCCGGGCCGGTCGTGGCGGATCGTACGCAACTCGAGCCGCTGCTTGTGCACCGAGCCGTCGGCGGCGTCGAAGGGCCCATAGCAGAGCGCGTAGCTGCTGCTATGGGCGCACTTCTCGATCGTCACGGTGCCGGGTACGCCGCTCATGCGGGCCCACCCGACCTCGAGCCCGTCCTGGGAGAACACGACGGTGCCGCCCAGGCCGGCGAGCCACAGCGCGAGCGCGAAGCCCCAGGCACCCATGCCACGCAGGTGCCAGCTGCCTCGCTCCTCGTCATCCCCGGCCGTTGCCGGGCCATCGTGGGAGTTCACCACGCCTCGAGCGTACGGGCGGAGCGTACGGTCGCCGTCAGGCGCCGTGCGGAATTCCGTCCCAACCCTGCACGTCGTGGGGCTTGCGGGGGGCCGGGCCGACGTAGTCGGCCGACGGACGCACCAGGCGGCTGAGCTTCTTCTGCTCCAGCACGTGCGCGCTCCACCCCGCGACGCGGGCGCAGGTGAACATGGAGGTGAACATGTGCGGCGGTACCTCGGCGAAGTCGAGCACGACGGCCGACCAGAACTCCACGTTCGTCGCCAGGACGCGGTCCGGGCGACGGGAGTGCAGCTCTTCCAACGCCGCCTTCTCGAGGGCCTCGGCCACCTCGTAACGGGGGGCGGACAGGTCGCGCGCCGTGCGGCGCAGGACCCGGGCGCGGGGATCCTCGGCCCGGTAGACCCGGTGGCCGAAGCCCATCAGCCGCTCGCCGCGGTCGAGCACGCCCTTGACGTACCCGACGGCGTCGCCGGTGCGCTCGACCTCTTCGAGCATGCCGAGTACGCGCGAGGGGGCGCCGCCGTGCAGCGGGCCCGACAGCGCGCCGATACCCGACGAGATGCAGGCGGCCACGTCGGCGCCGGTGGAGGCGACCACGCGGGTGGTGAACGTCGAGGCGTTCATGCCGTGCTCGGCCGCGGAGATGAAGTACGCGTCGACCGCCTTGACGTGGCGGGGGTCCGGCTCACCACGCCAGCGCTTCATGAACCGCTCGACGATGGTCTGTGCCTTGTCGATCTCCTTTTGGGGCACCGCCGGCAGGCCGAGGCCGCGGGCGGCCTGCGCCACGAACGACAGCGCCGTCACGCTGACCCGGGCCAGGTCCTCGCGGGCCTGCTCGTCGCTGATGTCGAGCAGCTGACCGAGCCCCCAGTACGGCGCGAGCATCGCGACCGCCGACTGCACGTCGACCCGGATGTCACCGGAGTGCACGGGCAACGGGAAAGGCTCGGCGGGCGGCAGACCGGGCCCGAACTTGCCGTCGACCAGCAGCGCCCAGACGTTTCCGAAGGAAACCTGACCGATGAGGTCTTCGATGTCGACCCCGCGGTAGCGCAGCGCCCCGCCCGCTCTGTCGGGCTCGGCGATCTCGGACTCGAAGGCGATGACGCCTTCGAGGCCGGGCTTGAAATCGGACATGTCTCTCTCCTACGTCGTCGCTGACGCTGTTACCGGGGGGTAGCCCCTTCGTGTCATTTTCATGCCCAACCCAGGCTCAGGCGAGGGAAAACTGTTCGCGCAATTGTGTTTCGCGTGACACATCTTCACGTATTTCACATCAATGGCGGAAGGTTGGTGGCGTGACACCCAGCACACCTGCGGATGATGCCGACCTCGCCCGGATGCGGCGGGAGTACCTCGCCAGCAGCGGCCTGGACGAGGCGGACCTCGCGGCCGACTGGCTGACCCAGTTCGGCCAGTGGCTGGCCGATGCGGTTACGGCGGGACTGCCGGAGCCCAACGCCATGGTCTTCGCCACCGCCGACGCGAGAGGTCGCCCCAGCGCGCGGACGGTCCTGCTCAAGGCGTACGACGCCCGGGGCTTCACGTTGTACACCAACTATGACTCGCGTAAGGGTCGTGAGGCGCTGTCGAACCCGTACGCGAGCCTGGTCTTTCCCTGGTTCGCCATCCACCGCCAGGTGGTGGTGTGCGGTCATGTCGAGCCGGTGGAGCGAGCCGACACCGAGGCGTACTTCGCGCTCCGGCCCAGAGGTGCCCGACTCGGCGCCTGGGCCAGTCCGCAGTCGTCGGTCATCGACTCCCGTCAGGCGCTCGACGAGGCCTGGGTCGAGATGGACCGGCGCTGGCCCGACGACGCGGACATCACGCCGCCGGAGAACTGGGGCGGGTTGCGGGTGGTACCGGAGACCGTGGAGTTCTGGCAGGGCAGGGAGAGCCGCCTGCACGACCGGCTGCGTTTTCGCCACACCGACGGCAGTTGGGTCGTCGAGAGGCTGGCCCCGTAACTCTCCCCGACACGGAGAGCCCGGCAGTAAAGGAAAGGGCAGACAACTGAGCCAGGACAGATCGGGGCCCGCCACCGTGGACGGGGCGGGCGGGGGCGAACCGCTGCCCGAAGCCGTCGCGGGCGGGGCAGGCCCGGACAACCCCGAACCGAGCTACCCGCGAGCGGACGACCCCGGAGCCCGGCCGAGCTGGCTGAGCCGGCACGCGATCGATGTCCGGCCGCTTCGGCACCCCGAGTACCGGCGGTTGTTCATCGGCTCGGCCGTCTCCTTCTTCGGCTACCAGTTCACCGCAGTGGCCGTACCCGTGCAGATGTTCGCCCTCACGCGATCCTCGGCCTGGGTGGGGTACCTGGGCATCGCCGGTCTCGTGCCGTTGTTGATCTTCGCCCTGTGGGGTGGCGCCGTCGCGGACGCGTTTGACCGGCGCATCGTGCTGCTGGGCAGTTCGCTGCTGATGTGGGCGAGCACGCTGGGGCTGCTGGCGCAGGGCCTGCTCGGCCTCCGCAGCCCGGCGCTGCTGCTCGTACTGGTGGCGGTGCAGTCGGTGGCGTTCGCGGTGAGCGCGCCGACCCGCTCGGCGATCGTGCCGCGGCTCCTCCCGGACGACGAGGTCGCCGCCGGCAACACCCTGAGCTACACGATGTCGAACGTCGCTACCGTCGCCGGGCCGCTCGGCGCCGGCCTGGTGCTCGCCAACTTCCCGGTCGCGACCGCGTACGGCATCGACGCGGCGCTGTTCGCGGTGGTCCTGTGGGCCGCGCTGCGGCTGCCGGCGATGAGCCCCGAGACGTCCAAGCGCACGACCGGCGGGCTGGGCGACGTCATGTTCGGGCTGCGATACCTGGCCACGACGCCGGTGCTGCTGCTGTCGTTCGCGGTCGACATCGCCGCGATGGTCCTCGCACTGCCGCGCGCGCTGTTCCCGCAGGTCGCGTCAGATCGGTTCGGCGGTATCGGCGCGGTCGGCTGGCTGTTCAGCGCGATCGCCATCGGCTCCGTCGTGGCTGGGCTCACCTCCGGCTGGATCGGGCGGGTACGCCGGCAGGGCGCGGCCCTCATCGCGGCCGTGGTCGTGTGGGGGCTGGCGGTGGCGGCAGCGGGTCTTGCGCACTCGCTGTGGCTCGCGGTGCTCCTGCTCGCCGTGGGGGGCGCGGCCGACCTGGTCAGCGCGGTGTACCGGCAGACCATGCTGCAGACGTACGCCCCGGACGAGCTACGTGGGCGGATGCAGGGCGTGTTCACGGCCGTGGTGGCCGGCGGCCCGCGCCTGGGCGACCTGCGCGCCGGTTTGATGGCGGGGTTCGGGATCACGCTCGACTGGGTGGGTGGTGGGATCGCCGCCGCCGTCGTCGCGGTCGCCCTCGGGATCGCATTTCCCGCCCTGCGCCGCTACACCGTGCGATAACCCGGGCGATATCGTCTCGTCATGGACACGCTGGCGCAGGTTCCCTCGGGTACAC
Organism: Dactylosporangium sp.; assembly: GCA_025965915.1. Taxonomy (GTDB): domain Bacteria; phylum Actinomycetota; class Actinomycetes; order Mycobacteriales; family Micromonosporaceae; genus Planosporangium. Next base: position 6,326 of record JAOPWA010000221.1, read on the forward strand.
AGTGGACACTCCAGGCCCAGGGCCAGCGCGCGGTCGTGGTCGAGGTGGGCGGGGGGCTGCGGGAGTACGAGGTCAACGGCGTCAACGTGCTGTTCGGGTACGGGTTGGACGAGGTCTGCCCGGCGAGCGCCGGGAAGGTGCTCGCGCCGTGGCCCAACCGGATCCGCGACGGGCGGTACCCCTTCGGCGGCGACGTACATCAGCTCGCGCTGACCGAGCCGAGCCGGCACAACGCGACCCACGGCCTGGTCAACTGGGTGCGCTGGCAGCGGGTGGACGGCGGCGGTCCCGGCTTCGCGGGTGCGGGCCAGGCAGGCCCGGTCGACTCGGTCACCCTGGAACACGACATCGTGCCGCAGCCGGGGTACCCGTGGCCGCTGGCCCTGCGTACGACCTGGTCGCTCGCGTCCGACGGGCTGATCGCCGAGCACACTGCCACGAACACCGGCGACGAGCCCTGCCCTTTCGGGCTGGCCACCCACCCCTACGTCCAGCTACCCGGCACGAAGATCGACGACCTGCTGCTGCGGGTACCCGGGCGTTCGCGCCTGCTGGTGGACGGCCGGATGTTGCCGATCGGCGCGACGAAGGTCGCCGGGGGTGAGTACGACTTCACCGAGGCGAGAGCGATCGGCGGGTTCGAGTTGGACACCGCGTTCGGGGATCTGATCCGGGACGCCGACGGTCGCTCGAGCGTGACGCTGACCGCCGCCGACGGCAGGGGAGTGCAGGTCTGGGCTGATGGCGGGTTCAACTGGTGGCAGGTGTTCACGGGCGACACGCTGGCGCCGGCCCGGTACCGGCGGGCGGTCGCGGTTGAGCCGATGACCTGCCCGCCGGACGCGTTCCGGTCCGGCCGGGACGTCGTCGTGATCCAGCCGGGCGAGACCTGGCGTGGCACGTGGGGCATCCGTCCCGTCTCGTGACCGTGCAGGAGGCGACCGGGGCAAGAGAGAGGGGTAGGAGCGTGGAGTACGGCGAGGTGGTCCACCGGCGGCGGATGGTGCGCAACTACGACCCCGACCGGCCGGTGCCGGACGAGGTGGTCGACCGCCTGCTCGGGTACGCGGTACACGCGCCCTCGGCCGGTTTCTCGCAGGGCTGGGGCTTCCTGGTCCTGGAGGAGCCGGGCGACCGGCAGGCATTCTGGACGGCGACGACCCCGGAGGGCATGGCGGAGACCAACTGGTCGCAGGGGATGCGCCGAGCACCCCTGATCGTGGTGCCGCACTCCAACCGCGACGTCTACCTGGAGCGCTACGCCGAACCGGACAAGGGCTGGACCGACCGGCTCGAATCGCACTGGCCCGTGCCGTACTGGCACATCGACGCCGGGTTCGCGAGCCTGTTGATGATGCTCGGCGCGGTCGACGAGGGCTTGGGTGCGTGTTTCTTCGGGATCATGCCGGCGAGCGTCCCCGGTTATCGAAAGGCGTTCGACGTACCGGACGCCTATACGCCGATCGGCGCCATCACGATCGGCTACCGTGCCAAAGACCGCCGTTCCCCGTCGCTGCGCCGTGGGCGGCGGGACGTCGCGGAGGTGACGCACCGGGGCAGGTGGGGCGTCGGCTACTGAAACGGGCAAGCGTGAAGCCGACATTTAGTTTCGTATATACGCGAAATTCAACTGTCGTATCTGGTCGGTAGGCTTGCAGCATCCTTTAGGTGGGAAAGGGGTGTAAGCCGCCGTGATCTTCAAAGCGGTACGGGACGGGCGGCCGTACCCGGACCACGGTAGGACCATGAAGGAATGGTCCGAGATCCCACCACGGCCGGTCCGGCTCGACCAGCTCATCACAACCAAGCGCGAGCTTGCCCTCGACCGTCTGCTCGCCGAGGACTCGACGTTCTACGGTGATCTGTTTCCGCACGTCGTGCAGTGGCAGGGTGGCCTCTACCTGGAAGACGGGCTGCACCGGGCGCTGCGCGCCGCGCTGCAGCAGCGCACCTCGATCCACGTCCGGGTTCTCGTGCTCTGACGACTAGTAGCGTGGTGCCCATGGCCGACCGGATAGCACCGCTGGACCTCCTCGACATCGACGCGCTGCACTCGGAAGAGGAGTTGCAGTTCCGCCAGGTGATGCGCCGCCTCGTCGTGGACAAGATTCGCCCGTACGTCGCCGACTGGTACGAGCGAGGCGAGGTCCCGGTCCGTGAGCTGGCCAAGGAGTTCGGGTCGATCGGCCTGCTCGGCATGCACCTGTCCGGGTACGGCTGCGCCGGGGCGAGCGCGGTCGCCTACGGGCTGGCCTGCATGGAGCTGGAGGCGGGTGACTCGGGCCTACGCAGCCTGGTCAGCGTGCAGGGGTCGCTGGCGATGTACGCGATCTGGCGGTACGGCTCCGAAGAGCAGAAGCAGCAGTGGCTGCCCGCGATGGCCGCCGGTGACGCGATCGGCTGCTTCGGGCTGACCGAGCCCGACCACGGTTCCGACCCGGCCTCGATGAGGACCCGGGCCCGTCGCGACGGCGACGACTGGGTCCTCACCGGCACGAAGATGTGGATCACGAATGCGCCGGTCGCCGACGTCGCTGTCGTCTGGGCGCGTACCGAGCAGGGGATCAACGGCTTTGTCGTACCCATGAACGCAGCCGGCGTCAGCGCGCGCACCATCAAGCACAAGCTGTCGCTGCGCGCCTCGTCGACCGGCGAGTTGGTGCTCGACGACGTCCGCCTGCCCGCCGACGCGCTGCTGGCAGGCGCCCGCGGCCTGAAGGCGCCGCTGTCCTGTCTGACCGAGGCGCGCTACGGCATCGTCTGGGGTGCGCTGGGCGCCGCCCGCGACTGCCTCCACACGGCGGTGGACTACGCCACGACACGGGTCCAGTTCGGCCGCCCGATCGCCGGGTTCCAACTCACCCAGGCCAAGCTCGCCGATGCCGCGCTGGAGCTGCAGAAGGGGTACCTGCTGGCGCTGCACCTCGGTCGCCGAGCGGACGCCGGGGCACTACGGCCCGAGCAGGTCAGCGTCGGCAAGCTCAACAACGTCCGCGAAGCTCTCGCGATCGCCCGGCAGTGTCGAACGATCCTGGGGGCCAACGGGATCAGCGCCGAGTATCCGGTGATGCGCCACGCCGCCAATCTGGAGACGGTGCTGACCTACGAGGGGACCTCGGAGATCCACCAGCTGATCGTGGGTCAGCAGCTCACCGGCCTGTCCGCGTTCACATCCTGAGGGTTCACATCCCGAGAGTTGGCAGCCTGAGCGGCGGCCGGGTTCCGCTCCCCGCGCGTTTGTTGTATCGATCATGCACTCTGGGTATCTCTTGCAATGGGCAGTGTCACGGATGAGGGAGCACACCCATGGCCCAGGACAACGAGACCACGCGCTTCGAGCGGGGCCAGGCGTCCCCGTCCGCGTCGCCCGGTGATCCCTACCCGACCGCTGAGCTACCCGAACACCGGACCGGTACGGGCTGGCCGGGGCGCCCGGACCCCGAGGTCGACGCGGCCGGCGGTGGGGAATCCGCGCCACCGCCGCAGCCCGTCGTGGTACGTGCCGGCGGCGGCTTCCTTCGCGGCCTGTTCTTCCTCGCCGCCACGGCGGCCGTGGTCGTCGCGATCGTCCTCGGTATGACGGCCGCCGGCATCCTGCCGCACCTGCAGAATCCGTTCGGCGGCCGCACCACCGATCGCAGTCAGCCCGCCCTACTCAAGTCCATCCAGGACATGAGCCGGTTCGTCGCGGCCGAGGGCAACTTCCAGGTGATCGTCGACGTCCAGAACGATCAGAAGTATGTGCCGGACTTCCTGGTCAACGACCGCACCCTGTTCGTGGCGGCCGGCAGCGTCGAGGCGTACGTCGACTTCAGCGTGATCGGTCAGGGCGCGATCACCGAGTCGGCCGACCACCGGACCGTCGAGATCAAACTGCCATCGCCCCAGCTCAACAAGCCGAGCATCAATCAGGACCGGAGCTACGTCTTCGCCCAGCAGAAGGGGCTGCTCAACCACCTGGGCGACGTGTTCGCGAGCGATCCCAACAAGCTGCGGCAGTTGTACCAGCTCGGCGAGCAGAAGATCGCCGACGCCGCGAAGAGCAGCGAACTGCAGCAGCGGGCTGAGGACAATACGCGCAAGATGCTCGAGGGGATGTTGCGGTCGCTCGGGTACACGTCGATAGTGATCAATTACACGGCGCCGTAGCTTGCATCTCGGGGCGTGTCGTCCCTCAGTTTTCGTCTATTTTGGGCGCCAAAAAACCAGCTTCAACTGTCACTGACTTGTAGTTCTCCCGTCACAACCCGCACATGGGACGTTTAGCCGATAGGCGGGAGCAACAGGATTAGTCACAGTCAGTACCCGGGTTTAGCGGCATTCCTGATCAGATGACCGTGGGGCGGAGGTGTGACGGTGACTACCGTCGCGCTCAAAGATGTAACGAAGGTCTTTCCGGACAGCACAGTGGCGGTTGACAACGTCAGCCTTGACGTCAGGGCTGGCGAGTTCATGGTGCTGCTCGGGCCGTCGGGATGTGGCAAGTCAACCGTCCTCCGGATGATCGCTGGTCTGGAGGACCCGACCAGTGGCGCCATCCTGCTCAACGGCGAGACCGCCAACGACATTTCGCCGCGCGATCGGGGAGTGGCGATGGTCTTCCAGGACTTCGCGCTGTACCCGCACATGACCGTCGGCGACAACATCGGTTTCCCGTTGCGCCTGTCCGGCGTCGAGCCCGGCACCCGTTCCGAGCAGGTCGCTCAGGTGGCCAGTGCGTTGGGCATCGGTGACGTACTCGAACGCAAGCCGTCGCAGTTGTCCGGTGGGCAGCGCCAGCGGGTCGCGCTGGGGCGGGCCATCGTGCGAAGACCCGGCCTGTTCCTCATGGACGAGCCGCTGTCCAACCTCGACAGCGGCCTGAGGGCGGAGTTGCGCGCCGAGATCTCCGGTCTGGTCCGCGAGCTTGGCGTCACCTGTGTCTATGTCACCCACGACCAGGCCGAGGCGCTGACCATGGCCGACCGCGTGGCGATCATGCGGCGCGGCGTGCTGCAGGACGTGGGTACGCCAACCCAGGTCTACGGCCGGCCGGCGACGCTTTACGTCGCGGCGTTCCTCGGCAGCCCGCGGATGAACCTGCTCGAGGCGGAGGTCTACGTCAACCTCGACCGGCACGTCTCGCTACACCTGGGCGATCAGACGCTCTATCTGCCGTGGAACGACGTGCGAGCCCGCCATGTGGCGCACTTCCATGGTGAGCGCATCGTCGTGGGAGTACGGGCCGAAGCCCTCGTCCCGGTCGTCAGTTCCACCGACGGCGATGTGATCCAGGGCCGCGTGCGCTATCTGGAGCACCACGGGCACGAGTCGCTGGCCTTCCTCGACATCGGTGCCACGGCGGTGGTTGTCGACGAGATGGCCGGCCGGGCGAGGTCCGGATCGGGCCTGCAGCACGGGCTGCGCCGCCTGGTCAACCGGGTCACCGGTCGGGGTGGTGACGAGTTCCACTCCGGCGGCGGCGGCGTGGCCACGGCCACCGACTCGCACGGAGGCGATCCGGGTGACTCGCGGGTGTTCAGCGACGGTGGTCGTCATCACCGCCGCCCGGCTGAACTGGCGGTCCGATTGGCGCCCTATCCGGCGCTCGGCCACGGCACGCCGCTGTCGGTTCGGGTGCGCATGGACGCGCTGCACTTCTTCGACGACCGCGGGAGGCGGATCGACGTCGGCTGGCGCTGAGCGGGCTGCTGGCAGGTAAGGCTACTCGTGAGTAACATGTGGTCATGGCTGCTCTTCCAGACCTGCATACGCTGGCTGCGACGATGAACGCGGCGGTCCCCTTCGCCCGTACCCTCGGCGTCCGGTACCTGGAGGCCGCGTATCTGGAGCCCGCGTATCTGGAGCCCGCGTCCGACGACGCCGGCGGGGTCAGGGTGGTCGTAGCACTGCCGGACGTCGCCGCCTTCCACAACCACGTGGGCGGACCGCACGCGGGAGCCATGTTCACCCTCGGCGAGACGGCGTCCGGTGCGGTCGTCATGGCCGCGTTCGGCGACCAGTTGGGGCGCGTCACGCCGCTCGCGGTCAGCGCCGACATCGCCTACCGCAAGCTGGCCATGGGTGAGGTACGCGCGACCGCCCGACTCACCCGCCCGGCCGCCGACATCGTCGCCGAACTCGACGCCGGCAAACGCCCGGAGTTCGAGGTGCCGGTCGAGATCACGATGCTGGACGGCACGGTGACCGGCGAGATGCGGGTGCTCTGGACGCTGCGCCCGAACCGGTAGGTCACTGCATTCGCGCCAGCCAGGATCGGCACAGCTTCTGGAAACCAGAGAGTTGTGCCCATCCTGGCCGGGTGATCAGTTGACGCCGCTTGGTCGACCGCGCTTGGTTGACCGCGGTTGGTCGATCCGATCAGTCACCGCGGTTAGTTGACCGCGACCGCCGTCCACGCCGCGGCGACCGCCTTGGACTGGCTGCTGGTCGCGCCGAACAGGTCGCGTGCCGCGTTCAGGGTGGCGGTACGCGCGCCCTTGTAGTTCGTCGTCGACGTCATGTACGTGGTCAGCGCCCGGTACCAGATCTTCTCCGCGGCGGCGTTGCCAATGCCGGTGACAGCGGGAGCGCCGCAGGTCGGGCTGTTGTACGCCACACCGTTGATCGTGCGCGCGCCGCTGCCCACCGCCAGCAGGAAGAAGAAGTGGTTGGCCACGCCCGAGGACAGGTGCACGTCCAGGTTGCCGACCGTCGGCGTGTAGCAGCTTGCCGAACCGCGGCCGTCCTTGGCCGGGTCGTCCATGTACCGCAGCGGCTGGCCGTTCTTGCGGATCTTCTCGCCGATGAGATAGTCGGGAACGTCCTTCGGGTTGTTGGCGTAGAACTCCACCATCGTGCCGAAGATGTCGCTGGTGGCCTCGTTGAGACCGCCGGACTCGCCCGAGTAGCGCAGGCCCGCGGTACGCGAGGTGACGCCGTGGCTCATCTCGTGCCCGGCGACATCGATGGAGACGAACGGGTTGAACGTGGTCCCGTCACCGTCGCCGTAGGTCATGCAGAAGCACGAGTCCGACCAGAACGCGTTGTTGTACGCGGAGCCGTAGTGAACCCTGTTGGAGCTGCCCCGGCCATCGCCCGCGATGCCGTTGCGGCCGTGCAGGTTCTTGTAGTAGTCCCAGGTCTTCGCCACGCCGTACTGCGCGTCGACCGCGATGGTCTGCCGGTTGCTCAGCGACCCGTTGCCCCATACGTCGTTGGGGCTGGTGAACACCGCGTTGCCGTTACCGGCGTCGGCGGTGAAGTTGCCACCCCGTCCGGGGTCCTTGAGCTGGGAGGAGCTACCTGACCTGGTGGTGTCGAGCACGACGGTGCCCACGTTGAAGCCGTTGCCGCTGCCGGTTTCGTGGTCCGGCCAGGCGTCGCTGACCGCGCCGGTCGCGGCGTCGACGAGGACCGTCATCGTGACCTTCTCGCCGTCGTCGTCGGCCACTCCGGGCACCGAGGTCTTCCACACCAACCGCGGGGAGCCGGCCGCGTCGATCGCGAGACTCGGCGTCGATGCGGCGCCCGTACCGTGGAACTGTGCCTTCGCGGCCTGGGCGGCCGCTGCTGCGGTCACCGCCGGGGTGGTTGAAACGGCGAGCGGCGCCGCTAGCGGCTGCGACGACATCGTCCGCATCGCGCCGGCCTTGTCCAGGTGCACGACGACCTCGCCGCCGAGGACCGGAAGTCCCTGGTGGGTGCGGTCGTACCTGACGTGCGAGGTGCCGTTCGGGTCCACGGTCGTGTTCCGGACCTGGAACTGGTCGGCATCGGTGGCCGCGACCTCCGCCCGGTGTCCGTGGAGCGCCGTGGTGGCGTGCGACACCGCGAACTCCTCGGTGCCCGGGCGACTGGTAGCCGCGTCCGACGGGGTTACCACGGCTACGATCGCAAACCCTGCGGCGACGGCGAACATACCCACTGTGACGATCCGCTTCATGCTTCATCCCTTCAGTCCGACCCATTGGCCGAAGTGAATGTCAGCATGACCTGAAGAGATCGTTTTAAAAAGAAGTTCGTCGATAGGGTTTCCCCTACATGTCCTGGTGAAAGGGGTGATCGGTCACTGACTATCTGTTCACGAGGCGACCAGGACCAACGCGGCGGCGGCGAGTCCGAGGCCGACCAACTGCAGCGGCCTGATGCGCTCCCGGTCGACGGCGAGCGCGAGCAGGACGGTGGTCGCGGGGTACAGCGACGCGATCGGGGCGACGATGCTCAATGCGCCGTCACGGGCGGCGAACAGGTACGCGATATTGGCGGTGAAGTCGAGCGCGCCCGCGGCCATCGCCCACCGCAGGGTCGTGCCCGCGAGCCATGGGGCGGTACGGGCCCGCCGCAACAGCAGCCATCCGAGGCAGAGGGCCGAGAGTTGGGACGTCATCAACGGCCAGAGGCCGGCGTCGGCGCCGGCGCGTGACAGCAACGTCATGAACAGGCCGAAACCCGCCCCAGCGGCGAGCGCCAGGCCGACGACGGCCGCACCGACAGGCTTGCGAGCACCTCCGGCGCCGGTGCTCACGAGCGCGATCGCACCGATCGCGCAGGCGGCACCGATCATCGCCATCGGGCCGGGTGCACCGTCGACCGCGATACCGATGAGGAAGGGTACGAGCGCCGACGTGACCGCGGTCACGGGCGCGACGACCGTCATCGCCCCGGCCGCGAGCCCCCGGTAGAGCAGGATGACGCCGCTCATGCCGAACAGGCCGGCCACCGCGCCCCAGCCGAGGCCGGCCCGGGTCGGCGTGCCTGCGGTGAGGACCAGGCCGAGTGCGAGCACCGGCAGGCCGGCGAGCTTGGACAAGACTGACACGGCGAGGGCCGGCGCCCGCTGGCTGGCCTTGCCCCCGCAGAAGTCGGCGGTTCCCCAGACCGTCGCAGTCGTGACGGCGAACAGAAGTGAAAACATGATGGATGGACCTTAATGCGGCACGTCGCGGCACCTGACGGCGCAGGATGGCTCGAGGAAATCGCCAACGGGAGGAGCGCCCGTGGAGCCCTTCCGTGCAGCGGAAGGGCTCCACGCATCTCGGTTGGTGGGCGGGCGCTCCCTGTTAATTACTGGTCAATCCCCCTACTCTTCGCGGATCATGGAGGCGGGGGGAGAACGGTGATGGACGGATACCTGCAGGTGACCGGGTCGGTGGCGGTGCCGCGATCCGAGCTGACGTGGCGGTTCAGCCGTTCGAGCGGCCCCGGCGGGCAGTCGGTCAACACGGCTGACTCGCGCGCCGAACTACGGTTCGATCTCGCCGCGAGCGGGGCGCTTCCCGAGCACCTGAAGGCGCGGGCGCTCGACCGGCTCGGATCCCGACTCGTCGACGGGTCCCTCGTCGTCACCGCCTCCGAACACCGGTCGCAGCTTCAGAACCGGCGGGCCGCTGAGGCGCGCCTCATCGCCTTGTTGGCTGAGGGTGTGGCGCCGCCCGCGCGTACCCGCCGTCCAACCCGGCCGTCGCGCGGGGCGGTGCAGGCACGGCTGGACGCCAAGCGTCGACGGTCGCAGACCAAGCGCCATCGCCGCGGGGTCGACGACTGACCGGCGCACACGATCTTCGGCCCGTCGGACAGGGAGCCGCGCCCAGCGGAGCGGACGCGATAGAGTCCGCCGGTGCAGTACGTTCCATTTGAGCAGCGTGAGCCCGACTCCCAGTACCGGGACCTTCTCGCCCGGATCGTGAGGCACGGGGAGACGTCGCCAACCCGTCAGGGGCCGGCGGCCCGCACGCTCATGCAGCAATCCATGCGGTTCGACCTGGCCAACGGCTTCCCAGTGATCACCGACCGCAGCATCAAGTCGTTCTGGCGCAAGCCGATCGGGGAGCTGTGCGCCTTCATCAACGGGGCGACCACCGTCGACGAGTTCGCCGAGTTCGGCTGTGACTGGTGGGAGCCGTGGGTGACGCCGGAGAAGACCGCCAAGAGGGGCCTACCGCCGGGCGACCTCGGGCCGGGCTCGTATGGTGGCGCCTTCCACGACTTCCCGACCGTCGAGGGGCCGCCGTTCGACCAGTTCAAGCACCTGGTCGAGCAGATCACCGAGTTCCCGTCCGATCGCACGCATTTCGTGAGCCCGTGGATCCCGCAGTACCAGGTGCGCGGCGCGGGCAAGCAGCAGAAGACCACGATCTCGCCCTGCCACGGCTGGGTGCACGTACGCGTTATCAACGACCGGATCCACCTGCACATGTTCCAGCGCTCCGGCGACGTGCCGGTCGGGGTGCCGTCGAACATGGCGCAATACGCGGCGCTGGCCCTGATGCTGGAGCATCTGACCGGGTTCGCAGCCGGCGTGTACTACCACACCATCTCCGACGCGCATGTGTACGAAGATCAGATCGACAAGGTGCTCCCGCTGCTCGAACGGGAGCCGCGGCGGCTGCCCACCGTCCACCTGACCGAGGTGGGCAAGAAGATCACGGACATTCACGACTTCCGGGCCGAGCACTTCGAGCTGTCCGACTACGACCCGCACCCGGCGGTGGGGCGAATCCCGGTGGCGCCGTGAGCGAGGCGACCCGGGTGAGGACCTCACTCCTTCTGGCGGCGACCGAGGACGACGTCATCGGCCGCGACAACGACCTGCCCTGGCATCTGCCGACGGACATGCGCCGGTTCAAGGCGCTCACCGCGGGGCACGTCGTGGTGGTCGGTCGGCGTACCCACGAGTCGATTCTGAGCCGGCTGGGCCGACCGCTGCCCGGCCGGATCACGATCGTCGTCACCCGCCAGGCCGGGCGTCCCGGCGAGGGGCCGATCATCTACCAGTCGTCGGTCCCGGCCGCCCTGTCGGTGGCCCGGGCGATCGAGGGGTTCGCCGGCCGGGACGAGGTCTTCGTGATCGGCGGGGCGCAGATCTACACCGAGGCACTACCCGAGGCGGACACCGTGTATCTCACCCGGGTAAACGCGCACGTCGAGGGCGACGCCTGGATGCCGAAGGGCTGGCTGGACGGGTTCCGCCTCGCGGACAAGGAACACGGCCCGGCCGGCGAGGAGCTGTCGTATGCGTTCGAGCGCTACGAGCGTGGATAGGGGCAGCATGGGGCTCTACCAGCTCGGCAACTTCCGTCACCCTGAGCAGCTCGCGGACATGCAGGCGCTCGACCGGGACGGAATCTGCATCTTCTGCCCCGAGTACCTCACCGCGGATCAGGAGCACCCGGTACTCCACGAGACCGAGCACTGGATCGTCACGAAGAACAAGTACCCGTACGCGAACACCCGGCTGCACCTCCTGCTCGTACCCCGGGCGCACACCGACGACCTGCTCGACCTCGAGCCGGCGGCCCGCGACGAGTACTGGACCGTGCTGCGGTGGGTCAAGAACACGTACGAGCTGGACTTCTACTGCATCGGCTCGCGCAACGGCGACTTCCGCTACACCGGTAGCTCGATCGCCCACGTCCACGTGCACGTCGTCGTGGGTGACGTGCACGATCCGGAGCACGAGCCGGTGCGCTTCAAGATGAGTCATCCGGCGGAAGGCTGACGTCGACCCAGATCAGCTCGACCCCCGCGGCGCGCAGGATCGCGTCGCCGTCGAGCATCGCGTACGGGCCGGCGAAGTAGCAGCGCGCGAAGCCGGCCTCGGCGACCAGCCGGGCGCAGGCCGGGCACGGGAAGGTCGACACGTACAGGGTGGCACCGGCGAGGGACATACCGTCGCGGGCCGCCCGCGCCACGATCGCCGCCTCCGCGTGCTGGGCGGTCGACAGGTCGGGCCGCAGACCGCGGTGGAACTCGTTGCGCGGGTCGCCGTCGAGGTAGGGGGCGTACTCGGTCGGGTGGTGGCGGTTGTACGCAGTATCCAGAATCTCGCCGTCGCGGACGGCGACCGCACCCACCTGGCGCCACCAGTCTGAGCTGTGTTGGGCCTCGACGACCGCCAGGCGGGTCAGCTCGCGCGAGACCTCGTCGGCCGCGACGACGCCGTCGTAGTCGGCTGGCTTCTCCGCAAGACTCCAGGCCCGGTCCCAGCGCAGGAACGTACGCTCGAAAATCACTTCGCGGCTGTGGTCGAGCTCCTGCTTGGCGATCAGCTCCCGCATGACCTCCTCGTCGGGAACGACCAGGGTGTTTGCGGTGACGGCAGCTCGCAGGCCGGCGGGCTCGACGACCACCGCCGGGATCCCGGTCGCGCGCAGGTAGGCGGCCCCCCGCTCGGGAGCGAGGGCCCGGATGTCCTTGCGCAGGGCGGGGTACTCCTCGGCGAAGCCGCGACCCAGCAGCAGGACCTCGGTCGCGTCCCGATGGCGATCCAGGAACGCCTCGTACCCGGCGTGGATGACCGGCAGGTAGAGCAGGACCTGCTTGCTCGGTCCGCTGGAGCCGCTCAGTGCTTGCTCCCGGTCTCGTCGATCACGTCCTGGATCAGCTCCGGCAGGCGCTCGGACAGCCGCTTCGACATCATCTCGGCCAGGCCCATCTGCAGCCGGCGCAGCCGAGCCGAGGTGCTGACGGTGGCCATCCGCTCCAGGACCTCGACCCGCCCGCAGTACTTCGCCTCCAGCTCGGCGATCTGGTCGGGCGTGTAGGTCTCCGCGGTCGCGACCAGCACGTCCGGGCGTACTGCCTTGATCAGCGACCACTTCGGCTCGTCGAGGGGCTTGAGCGTCACCAGGCCGACACCGCGCTGGTGGGTCACCATGCGCAGTCGCTCCAGCTCCGGCACGGCCGGGCGGCCCGGCCCCTTGCGCTGGCGTAGCTTCTCGTCGCTGTCCAGGCCGACGATCAGGAAGTCGCCGAAGCCGCGGGCGGCCTCGAGGTACATCGAGTGGCCCTCGTGCAGAATGTCGAACGATCCGCTGGTCAGGACGACCTTCAGTCCGAGTACGCGCAGCGCGTCGACGATCTCGGTGATCTGGTCGTAACTCTTGACGAAACGCAGCTCGAAGTTGGAGGCGTCGGCGAACAGCCCACTGTTGTTCTGCATGTACCTTCCCCTCCTCGACCCTCGGCGAGCATAAGGGGTGTCCAATTCCGCTGGTAAAGTCGGGCACTGTTTGGCACCGGCACAGGTCGACGCCGCGGCCGCTTCGTTCCACGCCTCGCTGGACGTGATCTCGCGGGTCTCGCCGACCGTCGCCGCCACGATCGCCGACGTCATCACGTCGGCTCAGTCGCCGCCCTTGTTGCCTTTGCCGCCCTTGTCGCCCTGGTTGTCGCGCGACCCGTCACCGCGCCGCACGCCGTTGCCACTCGGCGCCCCGCCTGCGGGTGCGGGCACTGACCCGCTACCGGCTCTGGTCACGGCGGGTCCGCCGACCGGGTTGTTGCCCGGCAGGCTCGCCGGGACGGCCGCGGCGCCCGTGATCGTCGCGCGGCAGGGGTCGTTGTTGAGCGTGAACACTGTCGGTATCGGGTTCGACGCCTGGTATCCGCCGGCCATGCTCACCGTTGCCGTCGCGCCGGGAGCGAGGATTCCTGTGCCGTGTGCGGTGACCGTACGGCCCGACTGCGACCAAGCCGCTCCGGAACCGCCGGTCAGGCGCTGGTCCGCCGGAAAGTCGAAGCGAAGGGTCCAGTCCTGCGCCGGCCGGTCACCATTGTTGACAACGGTGACGTCGACGCCGAACGCTCCCCCCTCGTCCTTCTTGGTCTGGTAGCGCACCTCGCAGGGGACCGGCGGCGCGGCGGCCTGCCCGAGCGGCGCCGAAGCCAGGGCGTCTGCCTTCGCGGTCGATTTCGGGCCGACGGCCGACCAGGTGGCCAAACCCGCGGCGGCCACCACCACGACCGCACCCGTCGACATGACGGTGACCCGGGAACGCCGTCGGTGCCCGCCCCGCTGTGCGGAGACACCGGCTGCGGCGGCGTCCGCGATGACCTCCGTCTCCCCGTCCATCGAGGCAACCGGGTCCCAGGTCAGCGCGTCGTCGAGCGGAAGCGGTACCCGCATCCCCGCGGCGGCGGCCAGCCTGCGGGCCATCTGCTCCGCGGTCGGGCGATCCTCGGGCAGCTTCGCGAGGCTGCGCCCACACAGGTCGGCGACGTCCGCGGGAAGGCCGGCGACCGAGGGCAGTGGCTGCGGCTCGGTGTACTGGTGAGCCTCGATCATCTGAGTGACCGTCTCCGCCTGCCACGGCAGCTGGCCGGTGAGCATGCGGAACAACAGCAGGCCAAGGGCGTACACGTCGCTTGCGGGGGTCACCGTGCTGCCGCCCAGCCGCTCGGGCGCCAGGTAGGCGGGAGTCCCGAGCACGGTCGGCGAACTGTCGGCGTTGGCGCCGACGAGCGCCGCGATCCCGAAGTCGACCACCTTCACCCCGGCGGGCGTGAGCATCACGTTGGCCGGCTTGATGTCGCGGTGCACCAGCCCCC
>JAOPWA010000229.1 GCA_025965915.1 Dactylosporangium sp.
ACGGCTCACACCGGTGCCCACGCACCCTCAGTCGTCGTTGACGCACAGAACAATCTTGCCGCGGGTGTGCCCCTGCTCGACCTGGCGGTGCGCGGCGGGCGCGTCCTCGAGATCGAAACGGGCCGAGATGATGAGGGCGACCGCCCCGTCGTCGAGAAGCGGGGCGAGCCGCGCCAGGCGCCCACCGTCCATCGGGCCCTGGTAGCGCAGCAGTTGCACCCGACGGCCGGCCGGCACCTCACCGCCGGGGGCCGGGGTGGCGACGACACCACCGTCCCGGGTGGCGGCGATGGCACCGTCGGTGGTGGCTGTCACGGTCGACAACGCGGCGTCGACGCCCCCGGACGTGATGTCGCGTACCCGCTGGGGCCAGTCGGCGTCGTAATGGTCGACCACCTCACGGACCCCGAGCTTATGTACGAAGTCGTGATGGTCGCGGCCGGCGGTGGCGATGACGTGCGCTTCCGCGTGGACGGCGAGTTGAGCGGCGAGGTGTCCCAGCCCGCCGGCAGCCGCGGTGACGAGCACGGTCTGGCCGCGCCGCAGGCCGAGGGCATCGTGGATGCCGGCGTCGGCGGTCAACAGGTCGACGGGTGCGGCGCCCGCCTCCCACAGGGCCAGCGCCATGGGCACGGGGGCCAACCGGTCCGGCCGGCAGGTGGCGTACTCGGCATAGGCGCCGCCCAGGCCGATGTACCCGTACACCGGCTCGCCGTCGTGGAACCCGGCGGCGTCCCCGGTCCTACCGACGACCGTACCGGCACATTCAAACCCCGGAATGTAGGGCAGCTCGGTGCCGAAGCGCCCCTGCCGCTGCGCCACGTCCCACGGTCCGACCCCGGCGGACATGATCCGCACCAGCACCTCGCCGGACGTGGGTTGCGGCAGCGGCACCTCCCGTACCTGCAGCATGTCCGGGTCGCCGAACTGCTCGACGAGAATCGCGCGCATCGCGCCTCCCTATCGACTGGCAGCCCGCCGGCTGGTGGTCCGCCCAGGAGTCGTGACCTGCGGTAAGAGGCCTGTGTTTGTAGCCTGCCACCATGGGCCGATGCCGGCCACGCGAGCGGCCAGGAGCAGCGAGGCGGATCCATCACATGACGTGGTGGTAACCGGGTAAGAGAGAGATGATCCACGCTGGAGGCAGCCGCATGATCAACACCGTCGCCCGGTACATTCTCGGCCTGCACGGGTGGGTCGCACTGGCCGTTGTGTTCGCGGTGCCGCTGCTCGAGGCGTCGGCGTTCGTCGGCTTCGTGTTTCCCGGCGAGATCGCCGTGCTGCTCGGCGGCGTACTCGCCTTCCATCATCGGGTCAGCCTCCCCGCCGTCCTCGCCGCGGCGATCTCCGGCGCGGTGATAGGCGACAGCATCGGATACGCGGTCGGCCGCCGCTACGGCCGGCGCCTACTGGAAGGCACACTCGGCCGGTTCGTGAGGCGCAAACACTTCGACCGGGCGGAGCGGTACCTGGCCGAGCGGGGCGGCAAGGCGGTGTTCTTCGGGCGCTTCACGGCGGCGCTGCGGGCCCTGGTTCCCGGCCTGGCGGGGATGGCCCGCATGCCGTACCGCACGTTCGCCGTCTACAACATCGCCGGAGGTGCCGTGTGGGCGACCGGGATGGTACTGATCGGTTATGTCGCGGGCGTGAGCTGGCAGCGGGCGGCGCACCTCGCCAGTCGCGTCGGCCTGGTCCTGCTGGCCCTGTTCGCGCTCGGGTTCGCGCTGACCCTCTTCAGGCGG
Organism: Dactylosporangium sp.; assembly: GCA_025965915.1. GTDB lineage: Bacteria > Actinomycetota > Actinomycetes > Mycobacteriales > Micromonosporaceae > Planosporangium. The sequence continues at coordinate 1,743 of JAOPWA010000229.1, forward strand.
GCCATGCACCGGCAGTCCGGGCGCCTGCATGCGATCGGTGACCGCCTGGCGGCCACCCCCCCGGCAGCGTGGGTCCGGCGCCGCTTCGCGGCCCAGTTGGCGTGGCTGCGACGACGTTTGGACCCAGGCGCTCGGGACGGGCTCGCCGTGACCGTCACGCTCGTATTCGCCGGGCTCTGCGCGTGGACGTTCGGCGGCCTGACCCACGACGTCCTCGCTCACGAGGACATCTCCCGCCTGGACCCGCGCGTACACGCGTTCGTCGTCGCGCACCGGACCGGCTGGCTCAACCTGATCATGAGCAACGCCACCTGGCTCGGCTCCAGCGTCGTGCTGGTTCCGCTGTTGCTGGCCGCGACCGCGGTGATGGTTCGCGGGCGGCGGCTGCGGGACGCCTTATACCTCTGGGCGGCGTACCTCGGCGCTGTCGTCTTGTACACGCTCGCCAAGGAGCTCGTGGGTCGACCCCGCCCGCCCGCCGCCGACCTGATGACACGCGCCGGCGGCCTGGCGTTCCCGTCCGGGCACTCGACGCAGGCGATCGCGGCCTGGGGAATGCTCGCCGTGGTGCTGCTGGCCGGCCGGTCCCGACGTACCCGCGTCTTGCTGCTGTCAGCGGCGGCCGTCGTGGTGCTGCTCATCGGCGCTTCCCGGGTCTATCTCGGCGCGCACTGGCTCACCGACGTTCTCGGCGGGTACGCCCTGGGAGGCGCCTGGCTGGCCCTGATCCTGGCGCTCTATCTGCGCCGTGACACCGACCTTTCGGCTCTGCGCCGGGGACCGCATGCCGACACCTGCCCGGATGCGAGGGACAAGAGTCGCGGTGCCCGGATATCGGCGTCGACCACCTAATACCCCCCGGGGGTTCCGCTAGAATGGGCTCGTGACGACACCGACCCGCGGGTACACCGCCACCAAGGACCAGTTGCTGAGCCGGCTGCGCCGCATCGAAGGCCAGGTCCGTGGTATCGAGCGGATGGTCGAAGAGGACCGCTACTGCATCGACGTGCTGACCCAGATCAGCGCCATCCAGGCCGCGCTGGACAAGGTAGGCCTGGGCCTGCTCGACGATCACGCCCGCCACTGCATGATCGCCGGCGCCGAGGATGGTCGCAGCGAGGAGATGGCCAACGAGATGATGGCCGCCGTCGGCAGGCTGATGAAGCGCGGCTGATCCTCACGGCTGAGCCACTGATCCTTACAGCTGAGCCGACGGCCGGAATCCGCGCAGTCGCAGGCTGTTGGAGACCACGAACACCGACGAGAATGCCATCGCCGCACCGGCGATCATCGGGTTGAGCAGGCCGGCAGCCGCGAGGGGCAGGGCGGCGATGTTGTAGGCGAAGGCCCAGAACAGATTGCCTCGGATGATGCGCAAGGTGCGTCGGGACAACCGGATCGCGTCGACGGCGCCCAGCAGGTCGGCGCGTACCAGGGTCAGGTCGGAGGCCTCGATCGCCACGTCCGTGCCGGTACCCATGGCCAGCCCGAGGTCGGCCTGGGCGAGCGCGGCCGCGTCGTTGACGCCGTCGCCCACCATCGCCACGACGTGCCCCTCGGCCTGCAGCTTTTTGACGACGTCGACCTTGTCTGCCGGCAGCACCTCGGCGATGACGTGCCCGGCGGTGCCCGCGCCACCGGGCGATTGCTCAATGATGCCGACCTCGGTCGCGACCGCGGCCGCCACGGCGGCGTTGTCGCCGGTCAGCAGTACCGGGGTCAGACCGAGCCCGCGCAGCCGCCGGATCGCCTCCCGGCTGGTCGGCTTGACCGTGTCGGCCACCGCGAGGACCCCACGGGCGCGCCCGTCCCAGCCGGCCACGACAGCGGTCCGACCACCCGACTCGACATCGGCGACCGCGCGACTCAGCTCCGCCGGCACGCTCAGGCCGTGCCGCTCCAGCAGGCGCAGCCGCCCGATGACCGCATCGCGGCCGTCGACCGTACCGGTGACCCCCAGACCTTCGACGTTGGCGAAGCCGCTGGGCGCCGGCAGCACTCCGAACCGTTCGGCTGCCGCCTCGGCGATCGCCTTCGCGACGGGGTGTTCGGAGGCGGCCTCGAGCCCACCGGCGACGCGTAGCAGCTCATCGACGTCGTCACCGTCGGCGGCGACGACATCGAGCAGACTCATACGACCGGTGGTCACGGTGCCGGTCTTGTCGAGCACGACGGTGTCGACGCGGCGCGTGGACTCCAGCACCTCAGGACCTTTGATCAGGATGCCGAGCTGGGCGCCGCGGCCGGTGCCAACCAGCAGCGCTGTCGGGGTGGCCAGGCCCAGCGCGCACGGGCAGGCGATGATCAGTACGGCCACCGCAGCGGTGAACGCCGCGGTGGCGCCGCCGCCCGCGCCGAGCCAGAAGCCGAGGGTGCCGACGGCGAGTGCGATCACGACGGGTACGAAGACAGCGGAGATCCGGTCGGCCAGCCGCTGGACGGCGGCCTTACCGTTCTGGGCGTCCTCGACGAGCCGGGCCATCTGTGCGAGCTGGGTGTCGGAGCCGATCCGGGTGGCACGTACGACCAGGCGCCCGCCGGCGTTGACCGTCGCACCGACGACGGTGTCGCCGGGTGCGACCTCGACGGGTACGGACTCGCCGGTCAGCATGGACGCGTCGACGGCGGAGGTGCCCTCTTCGACGAGCCCGTCGGTGGCGATCTTCTCACCGGGGCGGACGACGAACCGATCCCCGACGGCGAGCTGCTCGACCGGTACGCGCACCTCCGTGCCGCCGCGAAGGACCGCCACGTCCTTGGCCCCGAGTTCCAGCAGAGCGCGCAGGGCCGCGCCGGCGCGACGCTTGGAACGGGCCTCGAAGTAGCGGCCGGCGAGCAGGAAGAGCGTCACCCCGGCGGCGGCCTCGAGGTAGAGATTTCCCGTGCCGTCCGTGCGGGCGATGCTGAAAGTGAAGGGGTGTCGCATGCCGGGCACGCCGGCGGTGCCGAAGAACAGCGCCCACAGCGACCAGCCGAACGCGGCCAGGGTGCCCAGCGAGATGAGGGTGTCCATGGTCGCCGCGCCGTGGCGCAGGTTGACCGCCGCCGCCCGGTGGAACGGTGCCCCGCCGTAGACGACCACCGGACCT
>JAOPWA010000307.1 GCA_025965915.1 Dactylosporangium sp.
TCACCCCGCGACAGGCCGCTACGCTCGCTCACAGACGTCCTCCTTGATGCGCTGGGATACCAAGCCCGACAACCGCATCAGGAGGGCGTCCCTGCTGTCCAGCACGACATACAAGGTGTTACTAGCGTGCGTTCGATGGTCGGAGCGTCAATCGCGGAGCTTGGTCGCGTTTAACCGTATCGGCTGCCAAGATCGAGCTATGCCGCCTGTTGTGATTCGTCCTGCCACTACCGCTGACGTCGACGCTGTGCTCGCGTTCTGGCGACTCGCTGCCGAGAACACGAATCGCACGGATACGGCCGAGGCGGTGCAGCGCCTTCTTGCTCGTGATCCTGCTGCCCTGATCCTGGCCGACCACGGCGGAGAGATCGTCGGGTCGGTGATCGCAGGATGGGACGGTTGGCGGTGCCACCTCTACCGCTTCGCGGTGCACCCCGACCGCCGGCGCCAAGGCATCGGTCGAGCTCTGTTGGACACCGCAGAACAGCGGTTCGTCCATGCCGGTAGCCGCCGCGCCGATGCGATGGTGCTCGCCGACAACGAGCTGGCGCATCGCGCGTGGGCGGCATCCGGATACGTCCGTCAACCGGAGTGGGCACGTTGGATCAAAGCCTTGCCTGCGCTTGACCGCGAGCCGCTCGCGCGGGAGTGAACGGCGATTGTGGGCCATGAACCAGCGAGGTCCAGCCAACAGATCTCGTGCCAGGCCGGAACGTCCTAATCTCGGCAATATGCAGGTGATCGTGAGGCTCCTCTTTGTGGGCACGCAGTGCCTCGATCACGCTACATATCACGCGTTATGCGGCCCGCCAGGGCGCAGGTAATCTTCGATTACCCGCATAATGTCGAGATGCGGATGTTGTAGCTGTCGCTACTGCTCGGCCGGGTTGTCGCGCGTGGACGTGCTGGAGCGGCACCTATTAGGGCTCGATGCCGAGCGACGGCACTTCCCGACCGCCCCGATCGGTGGAACGATCTGAACCGTGACAGCGGGCGCTGAGGTCTCGCAGGCGTCCGCTCGGGGAAGGTCAGACGTGCGGTGATGACCCAGGGATGGCGGTCGTGAAATGAGCGGCAAGGTTGTCGTGAACCGGTGTATGTCGCTTGACGGCTTCATCGCCGGTCCCGGCCATTCCATGGACTGGGGGGATGGTCGCGCTCTCGCCGACTTCGTGGCACCGCACGATTTCGCGGAGATCGCAGCGGCCACCGGCGCCATGCTCGTCGGCCGGCGGACTTGGGAGGTAGGCGACCGGATGGAGGCCGAGAAGCCGGGCAGCGTCGACTACCCCTTCTCCGGACCCATGTTCCTCCTCACCCATAGGCCGCTGGAGCCGCCGAACCCGAACGTCACGATCCTCACCGGCGACATCGGCGAAGCGGTCGCCACGGCACTGGACGCTGCCGGCGGCAAGAACCTCGAAATCCTCGGCGCCGACGTGGCCGGCCAGTGCCTGCACCGGGGGCTCGTCGACGAGATCCTGGTGTATGTACTGCCGGTTCTGCTCGGCGACGGCATCCGCTTCTCGTCCCCGGGCCTTGCGAGGACAGGCCTGGAACCAATCAGCAGCACGCGGTCGGGCGACGCCACCATCCTCCGCTTCCGTGTCCGCAAGCAGTCCGACCAGACTGTCTGATAGCGCCGGATCTCGCGCGCCGGGGTCACTCCGGCCGACGCGCTGTAGAGATCACTACACGATGCGCGGGGACCCGCACATGTGCCGCGATGAGCGCGCGGGGAGTCTTCTGCGCGGATCGTCACTATTCGGGTTCTGGCGCAGAAACGGTGGTCGTTGGTGTTTTGATCTACGAGAGCAAGATCCGTTGCCGGAGAAGTGGGAATCCGGCGCGGCCGGCAGACCCGGGCGTGGTTGCCGACGTCAACGAGGTCCCGCTGCAGGCGATCATCCTGCTCAAGCGCCTGGGGCACGACTGATGTCCGCCATCAAACGTTGTGGGGGCAGCACGGTGAGCACCCGGACGATGAACGTCCGGAACTCCTCCATGAAGTGCTGCAGGAACCGCGCCGTGCTGTCGTCGGTGACCTCGCCAGCGTCGGTGAACAGGCCGGGTTTGAATCGGATGTACGCCTCCGGGGCGTTCATCTGCGGGGAGTTGCAGTAGCTGAGCACGCTGCGCAGGTGCTGCTGGGCGATCGCGGTCCCGAGCCTGCCCGGGGACGCGCCGATCACCGCGGAGGGCTTGCGTGCGAACGAGTTGTTTCCCGGCGGCCGGCTCGCCCAGTCGATGGCGTTCTTCAGGCCGCCGGGGATGGAGCGGTTGTACTCCGGGGTCACGAACAGCACGGCGTCGACGGAGGCGATGGCGTCCTTGAGCGCCCTGCCTTCCACCGGGTAGTCGGCGTCGTAGTCGTAGCTGTACAGCGGGAGTTCCTTGATCGGGATCTCCACCAACTCCAACTCCGGCGGGGCCAGGCGAATCAGCGCCTTGGACAGCATGCGGTTGATGGAGGCGGTCGCCAGGCTACCGACGAAGTAGCCCACCTTGTACGTGGTCATGAGGGTCTCCCTTCCTGCTCACCCGGCCGGTCCTGCGATAGTCGTCGTCGATCTGAGACGTGGCACTCCAGGCAGCAACTCCCCTTTCGCGCGGTTGTCACCCGCGATATCCGAAATCGCACGACCCGCGTTCGAGTTGATCACGCATGTACAGCCGTGTGCTCTTGCGACGGCCGGGTCAGCGTCACCTCGCCTGACGTGCATGTGGGCCGCTGCCCAACCGCCATGGGGCTTCCTGCTGATCTTCAACTGACGGAGTTTCTAGGTTCACTCAGGCCGCCGCGAGCTGCTCCGATCGTGACGGTTTGGGCTGGTAGGGCTTGTTGTCCCGGATGCAGGCCCAGAGCACGTCGACGCGGCGTCGGGACAAGGCCGCGGCCGCTTGCCGATGAGTCTTGCCTTCGGCACGTTTTCGGTCGTAGTAGGCCCGAGATGTCGGGCAAGCCCGTAGCGCACCGAGGGTGGACATGCTGAAGACCCGGCGTAGGCCTCGGTGGTAGCGGTGCGGTCGCCGCTGATGGCCCTGAACCCGGCCGGAGTCTCGGGCGACGGGGGCGAGGCCGGCGTGCGCGGCCAACGCGGCGGGACTGCGGTAGCCGTCGAGGGTGCCAGCGTGGGCGATGAACTCGGCGGCGAGGACGGGGCCCATGCCGGGCAGGCTGGTGATCACCGGGGTGAGCTCGTGCCGGGTGAGGGCGGTTTCGATGAGGTCCTCGACGGCGGCGATGCGGTCGTTGACCGACTGCAGGTCCGCCGCCAGCTGTTCGATGATCAGCGCCGCGGTCGCCTCCCCGGCCACGGCGACGGTCTGGGTGCGGGCGGCGGTGACCACCTTGTCGGCCAAGACCGTGGCATTGGTGATGCGCTAGCCGCGTAGCTCCTGGGCAATGCGGACGGCGCCCGCGCGGCGAATCGCGGCCGGGGTCTGCCACTTCGCCAGCAGCCGAACCGGGCCCTTCTTCGTGCAATCGAGCACGCGCTCGACAGCGGGGCTGACCATGCCGAGCAGATCCTGTAGCCGCAGGATGGTCCGGACGCGCTCGTCAACCAGGTCGATACGCCGGGCGGTGAGCAGTTTCAGCTCGGTCTGCACCGCGTCGGTCATGGCGATCCGGGGAAGATCCGACCGCATCCGCAGCGTCTGGGCGATGACCACGGCGTCCTTGGCGTCGGTCTTGTGCTCGCCGTGGAACGCCTCCGCCATCCGCGAGGCGACACTGCCGGAGACGTAGCGGACATCTGCCCCCTTACCCAGGAGCACGGCGAGGAGCAGTGCCGCGGGACCGGCGCGCAGGTCGACTCCCCAGCGCACCTGGCCTCGCCGCCGGCCGAGCTGGGCCACGATCGCGGTGATCTCCTTCTGGTCGTTGGTCACCTGCTGCGACAGCACGAGCCTGCCGGCGTCGTCGACGGCCGCGACATGATGGTGGCGGCCGGCCTGCGGGAATATCCGGCATCGGCGCACAGGCCATTCGGTACAGGTAGACGTCGACGAGGAACGCGGCGAACCCGGCCGGCCGGCAGAACACGCGTATTACCCGGCGGGGCGGGCTCGCCTGCGAGCGGCCGCGCCCGAGGGTGATGGCGGCTACCACGATGGCGAACACCCCGGAGCCGAGCCGGCGCATGACCCCGACTGGTCACGTCCCATGGTCAATTTGGAGCGAGCGGCGTGGTCTGAGGTGGTCGCGGCCCGGCTACTGTCGCCGTACCCGCGCCGGCTCGCTGACGTGGTGCGACGCGGGGTTGACCTGCCTAAGAGCCGGGTAGCACCCGCTTGATTGGGCAGGCAACGCACCAGCGCAAACCCAGCGGAGGGACTTGCCGATGCCGGATGGGTCACCCGTTCTCATAACCGGTGCAGCCGGAGGTGTGGGAGCGGTCGGCCGGACCATCGTGGAACTCCTGCGCAACCGGGACGTACCGGTCCGCGCGTTCGTGCACCGCGAGGACGAGCGCGCCGAGGCTCTGCGCGCCACCGGCGCCGAGGTCGTGGTGGGGGATCTCACCGACGCGCGCGACGTCATTGACGCGATGACCGGTTGCCGGCGCATGTACTTCGGCATGAGCGTGTCGGCCCGGTATCTGCAGGCGACGGTCACCGTGGCGGCCGCCGCCCGCGCGTACGGAAACCTGGCAGCGCTGGTCAACATCTCACAGCTGACGGTCTCCCAGATGACGCTCACGAGCACGACGGAGTCAGCGCAACAGCGCCAGCATTGGCTTTGCGAGCAGGTGCTCAACTGGTCCGGCCTCCCGGTCGTACACCTGAGGCCGACCGTGT
>JAOPWA010000315.1 GCA_025965915.1 Dactylosporangium sp.
CGGCGAGGGCGTCGGCGGTGGCCGGCAGATCGGGGTGCAACGCCGCCGCCAACTTCACCTGCCGGCTGGCCGCCTGCGGGGAGATCCGATGCCGGTCCCGCAGCCACGCGACCGTGCTCGTGGCCCCCTGCTCGGCCGCGATCGCCCGGCCGTCGACTTCACGGATCAACTCAAGCTCGATCGCGGTCATCTGCTCGATCAGCGCATGCACGTGATCCAGCGAGTCGACCAGCGTGGATTGCGGCAAAGCCCACAGCGGCGCCGACCGGCACTCCACCACAGCCCGGTCCAGCACCGCCAACGCCCCATCCACGAACGTCACACTATCGATGAGGTACGACACTTCTTCGAACTTCTGTGCTACTCCCGTGCCACCAAGATGCCTAGGTCGCGAACGGTCTTCGCGCTGCTGCGGCCATTCCGTACCGATGCCGATGCCGATGCCGATCTCGATGCCGAAGCCGAAGCCGAAGCCGAAGCCGGCCGTCATCCCATCAACCAGAAGACTTCGGATCACCGAAGCAGTGCCTGTCGAAGAAGTGCCTGTGGATGCAGTGCCTGTCCAAACAGGAACCACACACCGTCTCGCCACCTAACCCAGCGAGTAACTATGGATCCCCGTCCTTCGCGGCGGGGGGTGTCAAACGGCGGCGGAGCAGTCGCGCTCCAGTTCGTGGAGCAGCTCACGAGCGAGGCGCTGCTGCTGCACCGTCTCGCCGAGCTCGTCGCGGTGCCAGAGACCGATCTCCCGGCCCTCGTCCAGTTGACTGGCTTCGGCGAGCATCCGGGCCCGCAACCGCCGGGTCTCGGGCTTGAGGTCGTGCTCCAGCCGGTCCACCGCGCGGCCGACGACGCACGGATAGTGGTGGACGATGACGTGCTCCTCACCCTCCGGAGGGAGGGTGACCCGGTCCAGGGTCAGCCCACGAAACTCGACCCAGCGCAGCGTCGCCGTCGAGAAGTCCACGTCCCGCATGCTTGCGGGCTCCGGCTTGTCGACGCCGATCATCGGTTCGGCGAGGAAACGAACCTCGTCGAGCAGGCCGCCGAACCGGCATCGCACGAAATCGCAGCCTCCGAACTCCACCTTGTCCAGCCGCGCCGCGGTGAACTCGCAGTCGACGAACTCCGCACCCTGACAGACGATCCCGCGGAGGTCCGCGCCGCTGAAATCCACCGCGCGATAGCTGTTTCCGCGGCCATCGTGCCACGTGCCCAGCGCTGAATCGCGCAGGTTCGCTCCCTGGAACGAGGACTCCTCCACGGTGAGGTTCCATCCCCTCCAGTCGCGACACCTGGCCTTGTCGAACCGACAGTTGCGCAGCGTCGAGTCGAAGAACCGGAGGTGGTCGAGGTGGGCACCGGAGAGGTCGAGGTCGGCCAGGGTCGCACCACGTACCGTGATGGGGCCGCCCATCAGCAGCATTCCCAGCCCCGGATGCTCGTCGACGCCGCGTTCCTCGGCAATGTCACTGGCGCCGCGTTCCTCGGCAAGGCCGCCGTCGCCGCGTGCCTCGGCAATGTCAGCGGCGCCGCGTTCCTCGGCAAGGCCGCCGACGCCGAGGATTTCGGGATCGGGTACGGCGAAGCCACGTAGGTCGATCCGCCCGTCGTGTCGATCCAGCGGCAGGTCGTCGAGGGACTCCCCGGCGAGCAGGCGCCCCAGTACCTGAGCGGCGAGCTGGGCGCCGGCCGCGCTCCGCCACCGGCTCGACGTCGAACGACTGGTCATTTGCCGCCCTCTCCGGAATGCTTCTTACCCTTGATCTTGTAGATCAGGCCGAGTGCGCTGGGTCCGAACGTGGCACTGTACTTCGTGACGTGCGCCGTCCACTCGCCTTCGGTGGTCACGTCCGCCCACCACCGCCCACTCATACTGTCCACTGGCGTCCGGATGTCCGGCTCCTTGACGCCTGGCGTAAACAGCGTCAGGTCCGCCAGCGCCGGGTTCAGTGCGACGGACGTCTTGAACGCGGCATGGACCCGTTCGCCGCGCGCCCGGTAGAAGAACTTCCAGAACTCCCCCCAGAACGGGCCGTCCTGCTGGCCGGCCCGCTTGGCCGCGATCGCCTCGGTCCGGTACTCGATGAGTTTGGCGACCTGGCCCGGGGTCAACCCGGTGGCGAGGAAAACCTTGACGGCCTTGTCCAACTCGACGACCAGAGCGCTCTTGATCGCGTCCGTCCAGATGTTCTCCTCGTCCTTCTCGTTCGGCTCCTTCGTCGAGACGTCGTAGTCCTTGTTGGTGATGTGGATCGTGGTAACCCACTTCTGCCGCGGGTTGACCGCGCCTTCGACGGCCCAGACGTCGCCGTTACGGACCAGAGTGAGCGACGTCAGCCGGTACCGCAGGCGGATCGCCGCCAGGGTGGGCGTCAGAACGGCCTTTCCCACCCACTTGCCGCTGTACTTGTCGACCGCCCGCCGTGCCGCCGCCATGGCCTGGTCGAGTCGGCGCTGCTTCTGTTCTGGTGTCTGGTCGGCGCCGGACAGTTTGCCTTTGAGCTTTGCCCAGATCTTCTTGCCGAACCCGACGATCTTGCCGACGACCCAGTCGACGGCCTTCATCACGGGTTTCGTCAGGGACTGGAAGAACTTCTTGACCTTGTCGGCGATGCCGCCGATGCCCAGGATCGCCGCCAGCGCGCCGATGAGGACGGGGATGGATTTGGCCAGTGCGCCCTCGATGAGGGCCGGTACCCCTCCCGCGCCGCCGGCGGCGATGGCGATGACGGCATCGAGCACGGCGTTGACGAACTCGATGATCTGAGCGCCGCGTTCGACGATGAACGTGACGATGTCGACGATCATCTTGCATGCCTTGATGAACGCCGAGGCGGGGTTGAGCAGGCTGATGATCCAGGTGATGCCGGCTATCAGGACGGTCGGGATCAGGTACTGGGTGATCTTGCCGAACAGGTTGGCCTTGAGGTCGCCGACCTTCTCCTTGATGTGTTCCCAGATCCCGCCGACGCCCTCCGACTGCAGCTTCTGGGCCATGGGTACGGACTGTTCGACCGCACCCATGGCTTGTTCGGGCACGCCGCGGGAGACGATGCGACCCCGGATGGCGGCCCACGTCAGCCCGAGCAGTGAGGCGATCATCGCGATGATGCCGCGCAGGTTGAACTTGGCCGGCATTTCCAGGCCAGCCCCGGCCATCGCGCCCAGCAGCCAGCCGATCAGACCCTGCTTGAGGTGTTCGCCGATGTTAGCCATGAACGCATGCAGCCCCGCACCCACCGCGCTGACGAGGTTGCCGAGGAACCCGATCGGGTCCTTCAGAATGCCCATCACCGCCTGCGCGGCCTTCGCGAGCACCCCCAGCAGCAGGTCCTTGAGCTTGAGAATGGCCTCGATGACGCCCTTGACCGCGCCGACCGCCTTGGCGATCAGGCCCTTGTTCTTCTCCTTCTCCGCCTCGATCTCGGAGTCGACGGACTTGAGCGCCTCGTTGTACTTCGACGCCAGGGTCTGCACCAGTTCCTTGCCCTTGGCGTCCACCGACTCGGTGAGCTCGTCGAACTTGTCGGCGAACTCCCCGGCAGCCTGACGGCCGATGGCCTGCAGATCGGTGGGGAGTTTGCGCACCTCGGCCTGCAACTGGTTACGGCCGGTCGCGATGCGCTGCTTGGCCCGGGTCAACTCACCGCCGATGATGTCGGCGACGCCGCCGATGACCTGCTGCATGCGAGCCACGTAGCCCTGGCGGGCCTGTGCGAAGATCTGGTTGGCCTCGTCCGGAAGCCCGGCGAACTTGTCCTTGACCCAGCGCAGCTTGCCCCTGATCCCCGAGTACCGCTTGTCCTTGTACTCGTCCATGCGCCGCGTGTGCTCGGCGGTGAACGCGTCGCGGGCGGCCTTCTCGCCGGCGCTGAACGCGTCGTCGACCTTCTTGTCCAATCCGGACAGGATCGCCTCGACGTCGGTTCTGGTGGCGTCGAAGACCTTCTGCAGCACCGAGGTGACCTGCGCGCGCTTGGCCTCGTCACGGCCCTTGGCGCCTTCCTTGCCCTGCCCGACATGGGCGCCGGCGTGCCTGCGGTCGGTGGCGAGCGCGGCCATCGTGGCCGTACCGGCCTGCGCGGCCTGCGCCTTCGCGCCGGCAATGGTCTGCGCCTCCTTGCCTCGCACGACGCCGGGCGCGGTCGCGGCGTGCTGCTCGCCCTCCTTCTTGTCCGCGAGCGCCTCGGTGAACTGCGGCTCGTTGGACCTGGCCAACTGCTCCTCGCTGACCTGGGCGTCGGCCATCTGGTCGTTGACCTGTTTGGGCCCGGCGGAGAAGTCGGTCGCCGACGGCGGTGCCTTGTCGGGTACGGCCTGGGCCGGGTCCGGCCGGCCCGGAGCCGGTGGCGACTGGTCGGGTCGCAGCGGCGTGACCGGCTTGTCCCTGGCCGCCGAGGTGTCCGGGGGCGCCTTCGTGGTCGACTCGATCTGGGCTGCCGAGGTCTTCTTGCCGGCCGTCACCTGTCCGGCCACCTGACCCTTGATCGCATCGGCCTTGCCGGAGCCGCCGAACGAGGCCGCCTCGTCAAGGTTCTTCGGCGCCTGCGCCGCGATCGCCTCGTTCACCGCCCGGATGAAGGCGCCCTTGTCGAACTCGCCCGGCTTGGCGGCGTTCATCTTCTCGGCGTTGGCCGCCTTGCCCTGGGCTTCCTTGTCGTCCTGCGGCGGCTTCGCCGCGCCCTGTGCCGCCCGGGCCTCGGACGTTGCCGGCGGGTGCGCGGACATGCGCCGCTGCTTGCCGCGCAGGTCGGCCCTGAGCGCGGCGAACTTCGGATCCGAGTCCGGACCACCCCGGATCGTCCCCGCCTCGCCGGTCGCCAGCCGCTGTACCGCAGGCGGTTGCGTTCCAGCCGGCGGTTGCGTTCCAGCCGGCGGTTGCGTTCCCGCCGTCCGTTGCGTTTCCGCCGCCCGCCGCCGGGCCAGCAGGGCAGAAACCGCACGGTTGCCCGCGGCGGCCTGCAGACGCTGCGCCACCGAAGCGCTCATCGGCCGCTGCGCCACCGAAGCGCTCATCGGCCGCTGCGCCACCGTCGCGCTCATCGGCCGCTCCGGCGCCGTACCCACGCCCGGCGCTGGCTCGCCCACCGGCTCACGCGCTGGCGAGGCGGCGGCACGGCGTCCGGGATCCCGTTCGGGTCCCCGGTCCCCGGCCGACGCCTTCACCACGCACCCCCGACCAGGCCACGTCACACACGTCGCCGTGTCGCCCGAGTGTTCGCCCGCGCCGGTCCCGGTACACCGGTACGCCGGTCACACCTGCGGGCAGCCGAATCGGCCCGAAAGGGCAGCGGTCGACGTCGGTGCCCGATGAGGCACGGGAACGTACCCGATCAAGCGGCCCGTAGGCCGTGTGCGTGAGGCGGATGAGGAGCCACGCTTCGGTGCAGTCCCATGACGAGGAGGCGTAATGCCCACCTACCTTTCGCCGGGCGTGTACGTCGAAGAGGTCGAGGCCGGCTCCCGGCCGATCGAAGGCGTCGGCACGGCCGTGGCCGCCTTCGTCGGCTTTGCCGCCCAGGGCCCGTTCAACACCCCGACACTGGTCACCAACTGGGGCCAGTACACGCAGCTCTTCGGCGAGTTCGTGGCGGACTGCTACCTCGCGCACGCCGTCTACGGGTACTTCCTCAACGGTGGTGGCGCCTGCTACGTCATCCGGGTGGGCGGGGACCGCGACGGTGACGGCCACGTCGACGCCGGGCAGTTGCCGGCCGGCCCGAGCGGCGTGCTCGGCCCCTACCGGGTGGTGGCCCGCGACGGGCTGCCCGCGGGGCCCGGCGGCCTGACCGTGGAGGTCACCGATCCCGCCGAGGGCGCCGCCGACGACCGGTTCAACCTGCTGGTGAAGCGCGGCGGCAAGGTTGAGGAGACCTTCGAGGGCGTGACCACCAAGCGCGGCAAGGAAAACGTGGTCACGGTGGTCCGGGAGAGGTCCAAGCTGATCACGGTGGAGGAGGACGGTGCGGCGTCGGTCGCGGCCCGGCCGCGAAGCGGTGAGGTGGCGCTGTCCACGCCGCCGCCACCCACTCCGGCGCCCAACCAGGTCGGTGCGGACGAGTACGTCGGCGACCCGGCGGAGCGTACCGGCTTCGGCGGCCTGGAGGCGGTCGACGAGGTGACCATGGTCGCGGTGCCCGACCTGATGGGCGCCTACCAGCGCGGCGCCATCGACCTCGAATCGGTCAAGACGGTGCAGTTGGCGATGATCGCGCACTGCGAGCTGATGGGCGACCGGATGGCCATCATCGATCCGCCGCCCGGCCTGTCACCGCAGCAGGCCAAGGAGTGGCGCACCGACCTGGCCGGCTACGACTCCAAGTACGCCGCGCTGTACTACCCCTGGGTCAAGGTCTTCGACGCCGCCACCGGGACCAACCGCTTCGTACCGCCGTCCGGGCACCTGGCCGGTGTCTGGGCCCGCAGCGACAACTCCCGCGGGGTGCACAAGGCACCCGCCAACGAGGTGGTACGCGGTGCGGTGGCGCTGGAGAGCCAGCTGACCCGTACCGAACAGGAGCTGCTCAACCCGATCGGGGTCAACTGCATCCGCTCGTTCCCGGGCCGGGGTATCCGGGTGTGGGGCGCACGCACCCTCTCTTCCGACCCGGCCTGGCGCTACCTGAACGTGCGCCGATTGTTCAACTACCTGGAAGAGTCGATCCTGGGCGGCACCCAGTGGGTGGTGTTCGAGCCCAACGACGACGCGCTCTGGGCGCGCATCCGCCGCACGATCAGCGCTTTCCTGGTCATGGAGTGGCGTCGGGGGGCTCTCTTCGGCCTCACCCCGGACGAGGCGTTCTTCGTCAAGTGTGACCGCGAGACCAACCCGGCGGAAAGTATCGACGCCGGTCAGGTCGTCTGTGAGATCGGCATCGCGCCGGTGAAGCCGGCCGAGTTCGTCATCTTCCGGCTGGCGCAGGTCTCCGGCGGCACCAGCCTGGTCAACGAGTAGGGAGAAGACAGATGGGTCTCGCCGACTTTGACTCCGCGGTAGGCCACTCGTTCGGCCTCGAGGTGGACAGCATCGTCATCAAGCAGATCACCGAGGTCAGCGGCCTGAAGATGGAGCAGGACGTCATCGAGTACAAATCGAACACGGCCGACGGGAAGTTCGTCATCCGCAAGGCGCCGGGCGCGCCGAAGGCCGGCGAGGTGACCCTCAGCCGCGGCCTGACGTCGGACAACAGCTTCGAGAAGTGGGTCAAGGACTGCCGCTTCGGCAAGATGACCGACGCCCGCAAAGGCGGGGCGATCATCGTGTACGACTACGAGGGCAACGCGCTCAAGCGGTACAAGCTGACCAACGCCTGGGCCAAGAGCCTGGAGATCAGCGCTCTCAAGGCC
>JAOPWA010000383.1 GCA_025965915.1 Dactylosporangium sp.
ACCCGCCGGACCGCCCGCTGCATCGACAGGGCGGCACGGATCGCGCGCTCGGCGTCGTCCTCGTGCGCCACCGGCGCGCCGAAGACGGCCATGATGCCGTCGCCGGTGAGCTTGTCGACGTGCCCACCGAACGTCTTGACCGAGCCGGCGAGGGCGGCGAGTACCCGGTCGGTAACGGCGCCGACCCGCTCCGGGTCGACGTCCTCGGCCCAGGCGGTGAAGTCGGACAGGTCGCCGAAGAGGACCGTGACGACCCGGCGCTCGGCGGCCGGCAGGCTCGCGGCGGCCGGCAGCGCCGACCCGCAGTTGTGGCAGAACCGCGCGCCGGGCACGGCGACGGTTCCACACACGGGACAGGTCACGGCTGGTCCAACTCCGCCGGCTGCCGGTTGGATTCCCGCCGCTCTTCGCTGTCGATGTAGGCCAACTGTGCCCGCACCGACCACTCGGCCGCCGGCCACAACACCGGGTCGACGTCGGCGTAGACGACCCGTACGACCTGCTCGGCCGTCTCCGCGCCGGCCGCCCGCGCCGCCCGTACCTGCTCCAGGCGGGCCAGCCGGTGCTCCAGGTAGTAGGTCGCCGCGGCGGCACAGTCGGCGAGCGCCGGTCCGTGGCCGGGCAGTGCGGGTATCGAACCCAGCGCCCGCAGTCTCCGCAGGCTGGCCAGGTAGTTGCCGAGATCACCGTCGGGCCAGGCCACGACCGTGGTGCCCCGTCCGAGGATGGTGTCGCCGGTGAAGATGACGTCGCGGGTCCGGTAGCTGACCGAGTCGCGGGTATGCCCGGGCGTAAAGATCACCTCAAGGCCGGCGATCTCCTCACCCGGCCGTCCCCGCAGCGGGTCGGCCTCGACGCAGTGCTCCGGGTCGAGGCCGACGACGGGCGCCCCGCCGAGCATTTCGGACAGGCGTGCCGCGCCCTCGACATGGTCGGCGTGGCCGTGGGTGAGCAGGATGGTGTCGATCCGGGCGTGCGTCGCGATCGCGGTCAGATGCCCCTCGTCGGCCGGCCCGGGGTCGATGACCACGCGGTGCTCCGGGAGCACCCAGGTGTTCGTCCCATCGAGGGTCATGGGGCCGGGGTTGGGTGCGCGCAGCAGCGTGACCCACTCCGGCAGCACGTCGAGCAGCGCCGCCGTGGGCGCGGTCACATGGGACACCATGCTGTGGATGGTACGGCGGTTACCCACCCGCCCTGAGCAGGCTACTTCGCGAGCCAGACGTAACGGCACATATATGCCGACGAGCGGGCACCCCTTGACGCAACGTTCATCAATTGCTGCGCTGTGTGTATCAAGATCCCCGAGTCCCCGAGTGGTGCGTTTTGAGGCCTGACTTCGTCGTCGCCTTCCTGATCGGTGCGGTACTCGCGACCGTCCTCGTACTGACGGCGGTCTACTTCGTCCACCGGGAGCGCCGCAGGGCCCGCTCGGCGGTCTCCGACCTACGTGAGGAGTGGCTGGACCCGTTCGCCGAGCACCTGCTCGGCCTCACCGAGGAGCAGCGCGGGAACGCCCACCGGGTCGACCAGGTACACACCGGGCTGGCGGACCTGCAGCAGAAGACCGACGAGCTGAACCGGCGCTTCCTCGCGGTACGCACCCGCCTTGATCAGCTGATCTCGAAGATCGCCTCGACCTCGACAGGCGCGCCCAGCGGCAGTTCGGCGACGCCGACCGCGCTGCGCGCGTGCCGACCGGCCTCGCCGAACACGGCGCCGAACAGTTCACTGGCACCGTTGATCACTCCCGGCTGCCCGGTGAAACCCTCGGCCGAAGCGACAAACCCGACGACTTTGACCACCTTGACGACGCGAGCGAGTCCGACCAGCGAGTCGACCGCCGCGAGCGCGTTGAGGGCGCACTGCCGGGCCAACTCGGCGGCCCGCTCCGGCGCGACGTCGGCGCCGACCTTGCCAACGGCCATCAACTGCCCGTCGACCATCGGTAGCTGGCCGGAGACGTAAACGTAGTCGCCCGACTGCAGCGCCGGCACGTAGGCCGCCAGGGGCGCCACCACCGCCGGCAGCTTCAGGCCCAGTTCGGCGAGCTTGTCGTGCGCCTGCGCTCCACTCATCTGTCGCCCTCCGATGCTCGAGGCCGCTTGAGGTACGCGACGAGCTGCTCAGCGTTCGGTCCCGGCACGACGGCAACCAACTCCCAGCCGTCCTCGCCCCAGTTGTCCAGAATCTGCTTGGTCGCGTGGACCAGCAGCGGCACCGTGGCGTACTCCCACTTCTGCATTTGCTTGAGCGCTCCCTAACTAGGGGTGTCTACGGCGACAGCCTAGAGGCTGCCCGCGGACCCGGCGGTCGAAGGACACCCGAGAGAGTGGCCAAGATCGCGGCGACAGCCCCGGACCGGCGGTCTCCCGGCGGCGGCCGCGCGGGCTACCCTTGGCGGCGGCCATATCCCCTCGGCCACACGGACCCTTGATGGGGAGGACATGAGCCAGCCGCCCGGATACCCGCCCCCGTCCGGCGAGCCGCAGCGCCCGTCCGCGCCGCAGTCACCGCCGTCGGCGGCACCGGGCGCGCCCGCACCCCGCCGGCGCCGCGGCCTGCTGATCACCTCGATCGTCCTGGGTGTGGTGCTCGTCCTGTGCGGCGGAGGCGGTACGACGGCGTACTTCTTGATCAAAAAGGTCGGTGGCAGCGGCACGGCGACCCCGACGGCGGCGGTGGACGGCTTCCTCACCGCGGTCTTCCGCAACCACGACGTGGAGAAGGCGAACACGTTCGTCTGCGCCGAGTCGCGCAACAAGGCGGCCCTGGGCAAGAAGATCGACGAGTTGCGCTCCTACGAGCAGAAGTACAAGTCACCGCAGTACAGCTGGCCGACGCCCAGCGTGCAGTCGCACAAGGACAAGACGGCGACCCTGACCGTTCCAGTCAAGATCACAACTGCCGACGAACGGACCGCTGAGAAGCGGCTGAAGTTCGTCGCGGTCGACGAGTCCGGCTGGTGGGTCTGCGAGGTCGGCGACGCCGGGTAGCTACGCTCGGATCGTGGCTTCACAAGAGCACGCCGACTGGCCGGCACGCCTACACGTGGTGACCGGCAAGGGCGGCACCGGTAAGACGACCGTCGCCGCGGCGCTGGCCATCGCGCTGGCGACCGGTGGCCGTCGGGTCCTGTTGGTGGAGGTCGAGGGCCGGCAGGGCATCGCCCAGCTGTTCGAGCTGCCTCCGCTGCCCTACGAGGAGCGAATCGTCGCGGCCGCGCCGGGTGGCGGCGAGGTACGCGCGCTTGCCATCGACGCCGAGCAGGCACTGCTGGAGTACCTCGACATGTTCTACCGGCTCGGGGTGGCCGGCCGGGCGCTGCAGAAGATGGGCGCGGTCGACTTCGCCACCACGATCGCGCCGGGCATGCGCGATGTTCTCCTCACCGGGAAGCTCAAGGAGGCGGTCACCCGTACGGGGGACGGGCGCCGCGTGTACGACGCCGTGGTCGTCGACGCACCGCCCACCGGCCGGATCGGCCGCTTCCTCAACGTGACCGCGGAGACGGCCCGGCTGGCGAAGGTCGGCCCGATCAAGTCGCAGAGCGAAGGGGTATCGGCGGTCCTCCGTTCGCCGATGACGGCCATTCACGTCGTCACCCTGTTGGAGGAGATGCCCGTACAGGAGACCACCGATGCGATCGACGAACTGCGGGGGCTGGGGATCCCGATCGGGTCGGTGATCGTCAACGCCACCCTCCCGCCGATGCTCGCCGGCGCGCGGGTCAACCAGGCGGAGCTACGCCGGGGGTTGACGCGGGCCGGTCTGCCGACCGACCGGGACACCCTGGCCGGCCTGGTGGCCGAGGCGAAGGCCTACCAGACGCGCCTCGGGGTCGAAGCGGCCCTGCGGGAGGACCTGGCGGCGTTGGGTCGCCCGATCGTGGAGCTACCCGCGTTGATCGACGGAGTGACCCGCGAGGGGCTGGACACGCTCGCCCGCGCGCTGCTCGACGCGAGCTGAAAGTGTGACGGTGGGCGCTCTGCCCGGTGGACCGCGTCAGTTCGCCGCCGTAGCCGGATACGCTCGCAGCGTGCTGTCCGACCACGACGACCGTCTGCGCAGCCCTCAGCTGGACGTCGATGCGCTCCTGGCCGACCCGGGGATCCGCATCGTGGTCTGCTGCGGCGCCGGTGGTGTCGGCAAGACCACGACGGCCGCCGCGCTAGGCCTACGGGCGGCCGAGCGCCATGGGCGACGTACGGTCGTGCTCACCATCGACCCGGCCCGCCGGCTGGCCCAGTCACTCGGATTGACCGCGCTCGACAACACCCCCCGCCAGGTCAAGGGCGTCGATAGCGGCGGCGGCGAGCTGCACGCCATGATGCTGGACATGAAGCGGACCTTCGACGAGGTCGTGCTCGCGCACACGGATTCGAAGAGGGCCGAGGAGATCTTCGCTAACCCGTTCTACCAGGCCATGAGCTCGACGTTCTCCGGCACGCAGGAGTACATGGCGATGGAGAAGTTGGGGCAGTTGCGCGCCCGCGGCCACGACGGTCAGGAATGGGACCTGATCGTCGTCGACACTCCGCCGTCCCGGTCGGCGCTCGACTTCCTCGACGCCCCG